>JANQOE010000098.1 GCA_028279245.1 Alphaproteobacteria bacterium | reverse complement strand
ACGCCGACGGCGTGTTCGGGGTGAAGCGCCCGGGAGGACCGGGGCTCGGCCTCGCTTTGTGCCGGACCCTGGTGGACCTGCATGGCGGCAGGATCGGGCCCGATAGTCAGCCCGGCCGCGGCACCACCGTCACGGTCACCCTACCGGCCGCCCGTTGCCGGCCCGTTGCCAATGGCGAGGCAAATCTCCGGCGGTGCGCCTGAAGCCCCCCACGACAACCGGTGGCGCCAGCCCTTAACCCAGATTTAACCACGATTATCAGAGATTACGCCTAGTCTTTGACGACTAGGTGTTATTCGCGTGACGTATCCGCTCCGAACGCCCGACCTACCGCCCTACAGCCTGCTGGTGCTGGGATGGGACGTCGTCGCGCGCGCGGAGTTCGCCAACCGGCTGCGCCTGTGGTTCCCCGGCTGTACGGTCGCCGAAACGGACGCCGGCGGTGCCAAGGCCGTGGATCCGGCGCCCGACATCATGTTCGTGCTGCCGCCGGCGGACTGCGAGGATCCGAACGGACTGCTCGACGAGGTGGCGCGGGGTATCCCGACTATCCCCTATTTGGTGGTCAACGGCGGCGAGGCGCCGGAGCTGGAAGCGGCGGCGCTGCGGCTGGGCGCGCAGGACGTGCTGGCACATGACAATCTGCGCCAGGACCGGCTGGGGCAGGTGATGACCTATGCCGTGGAGCGCCAGGTGCTGCAAAACGAACTGGGTACGACGCTGCGGGAACTGGAGCGGACTAAGACCGAGTTCCAGAGCCTGATCACCGACAATGCGGACGCCGTTGTCGTGGTGGGCGCCGCCGCCACCGTACAGTTCGCCAACCCGGCGGCGGAGCGGCTGTTGGGCCGGTCGCAATCCAAACTGGTGGGCCGGCCCTTCGGGCTGCCGCAGACCGAAGATCATGCGGCCGAGGTGCCGTACCGGCGCGACGATGGCCGGACCCTGGTGCTGTCGATCCGCTGCATGCCGACGCTGTGGAACGGTGAGAAAGCGTACATCGCCACCATTCGCGACGTCACCGACCGGAAGAACATGGAAGAAGCGCTCGCCCAGGCGAAGCAACGGGCCGAGGAAGCGAGCGAGGCAAAGTCGCGGTTCCTGGCCAACATGAGCCACGAACTGCGGACGCCGCTGAACGCGGTACTCGGGTTCGCCGAAGTCATGGGGTTGGAAATCCACGGCGACTTGGGCAGCAAGCGGTACCGCGACTATGCCGACAACATTGCCGAAGCGGCGCTGTATCTGACCGAGTTGATCAACGACCTGCTGGACCTGTCAAAGATCGAGGCCGGCGACCTGCGCCTGAGCGAGGCCGAGTTCAACCTGGGTCAGATAATCGATTCCGTGGTCAAGGTGCTGCAGCCGAAGATCGCCAAGGCCGACCTGCAACTGGCCCTATCGGCGACCCGCCGCGACTTCCGGGTCCTCGGCGATGTGCGGCAGACCAAGCAGATCCTGTTCAACCTGATCTCCAACGCGATCCGTTTCACCCCGGCGCGCGGCGAGATCACCATCAACTCCTACCGGAATGCCGGCGGCGAGTTGGTCATGTCGGTCAGCGATACCGGTATCGGAATCGCCAAGGAAAATATCCCGGTCGCACTGGCTGCTTTTGGTCAGGTCGACAGCCCATCGCACACCGGTATCGGCGGCGGGACAGGGTTGGGGCTCACGCTCAGCAAGCGGATCGCCGAGGTGCATGGCGGCACGCTGAACATCAATAGCGCGGAAGGTGTCGGGACAACCGTGACCGTCACCTACCCTGCCTATCGGGTCGTCGAATCCGAAGGCGCGCGAGGAAAGCCAGTCACTGAGGCCGCATGATGGCGGATTACCGAGGAGGACACGATGCAGACCGTTCTAATTGTCGAGGACAATGAACTCAGCATGATGCTGTTCAGCGACCTGCTCTTGTCCAAAGGGTATCGGGTGCGCAAAGCAGCGGATGCGGAGACCGCCCTGCAGATCCTCGACGAGGATGTGCCGGACCTGGTGTTGATGGACATCCAGCTGCCCAACCTCTCCGGCCTGGAGCTGTCGCAGATGATCCGGTCAGACGCGCGGACCACGGACGTCCCGATCATCGCCGTCAGCGCCTGTGCCATGCGCCGCGACCGGGAACGCTACGGCCGCTACTGCAACGACTATCTGGCCAAGCCCGTGCGGGTGGGAAAGCTGCTGAGCGCCATTCACCGGCAGCTTCCGCCGGAAGTGAAAGCTGCCGCGACCGCCAACAGGGCCGATGCGTCAGTCGCCTTATCGCGCCAAAACGGGTGATCGGCATAATGGCGTTCCGGCTTCACTAAGGTCACGACCACGCTTGAGACCTTCGGCCATCTGCTGGAAAACGAAGCTGCCGCGATGACCGATGCGCTGATGCAAGACGAGCAGGGGTAGCAGGATCCCCGTTTCGTCTTCGCCCATCACTTCCTTGCGTCAAGCGGCACTGTTCGTGCTATTCAACGGACCGCGGTTGCGGGGAGGTTGCAGTCCCTCCTGCTGTTCCGCATTCGTTCATATGGCGAGATCGGGCGGTTTCGCTTATGTGTCAAGGCGTTGGAGGGGTGGCCGAGTGGCTGAAGGCGACGGTTTGCTAAACCGTTATACGGGGTAAACCCGTATCGAGGGTTCGAATCCCTCTCCCTCCGCCAGTAACCCCCGCACTCCCGCTTATCAACAGACCGATGTCTGCCAAGGCCACGCCAGTGGTGCGCCTGCTGAACTGTTGCCTCTGTTTTGTGGCGTCTGATATATTAGATGTCAGCAAGGCCACGCATCAAGACGGGAGGACGCAAATGCAGAGAATCAGTGTGTTATTGGGCCTCGGTGTTGCCGCCGTGACGGCGATGCCGGCCGTGGCGGAGACGAAGATTCGGATGGCCACGAGCTGGGGTGGGGGGCCGCATCTGGAGGTTATGGCCAAGGGTTTTGCTGAGCGGGTCGAGACCTTGACCAACGGCGAAGTCCAGATTGAAGTATTTCCGGCCGGCACCATCGGTAGCCCGCTCAAAGTGACTGAGACCGTGCAGCAGGGCGTCGCCCAGGCCGGTCATCATTGGTCTGGCTACGACTATGGCATTGATAAGACCGCCGTGCTGTTCGGCGGCTATGCCGGGTCGATGCCTTCCGAACATTACATCCACTGGTTGTTCGAAGGCGGTGGCGCCGAGCTGTGGCGCGAGTGGCGGCTGGAAGAGTTCGATGTCATCGCCATGCCGTGCGGCAGCCATTCCGACGAGATCCATATGGTTTCGCACAAGCCGGTGCGGGTGGTCGAGGATTTGCAGGGATTGAAGTTGCGCACCTCGGGCGCGTGGGCGGAGATTGCCGGTGAGTTGGGTGCATCCACCGTCGTGTTGGCGGGCCCGGATGTGTTCCCGGCGCTCGAAAAGAAGGTTGTCGATGCGATCGAGTGGGCCAATCCGGCCATCAACTACTCCGTCGGCTTCCACAAGGTGGCGCCGTATCTGATCATGCCGGGGGTGCACCAGGCCTCGTCGGCGCAGGAGTGTGTCTTCGACAAGGCGACCTGGGACAGCATCGATCCGCGCGTCCAGCAGCTCGTTGAAACCGCGGCGCGGCTGAACGTGCTCGACGTCTGGATGAAGTTCAACAACGACGACACGGTCGCCATGCGGCAACTGGCCGACGAAGGCGCCGAGATCATCACCGTCGACCCGAGCTATATCGAAGCCGTGCAGGCAGCTACGCGGGCTTGGGAAGACAAGACGGCCGAAGCCGAGGGCGGCTGGTTTGCGAAGGTGCTCGCCTCGCAACGGGCCTTTGTCGAACAGTGGGAAACGGCCGGCAGCTATCGGTCCGAAATCAAGTAAGACAGCGACGCAACCGCGGCCGGGGATAGCTGATCGCGATCCCCGGCCTTGCTTGTTGATCGGAGTGGGGACACGTGCGCGCGGCGGTGCGAATCATTGAGACCATTAGCCGGGGGCTGGGCATGGTGGCCGCCGGGCTGGTGCTCATCCTGATGGGCACGATGGTGTACGAGGTTGTCGTACGCTACGTATTCGCCGCGCCCACGATCTGGTCCTACGACGTCAGTACCATGACCCTGGGCGCGATCTTCTTGTTCGCGATCGCCTATGCGCTGGCGACCGACGCGCATGTGCGGGTCGACCTGCTGCACGGCATGCTTGGCCCGAAAACCCGGCCGATCGTCGATCTGTGCGGCCATACATTCGTGATGTTGCCGTTGCTGCTGTGGTTGGCGTGGCGGCTGTGGGGGCACTTCAACGGGGCGCTCGAATCGATGGAGCGGACCGGGGCGTCAGCTTGGAACCCACTGGTCTGGCCGTTCCGCGCGGTGATGTTCGTCGGTGTCGTGGTCTGGGCCGCACAGACGGTCGCGGAGATTCTCAAATCCATATTGGCGCTGCGTGAGCGCCCAGCCGCGTCCTAGGATCGTCCCACCCGCATGATGGCACTATGGATGTTTCCGGTCATGATCGTGGCGATCTTGACCGGGTTTCCGGCGGCCCTGGCGATGCTGGCGACCGCCGTGGCGTTTGGCCTCGGCATCTTCGAAGGGGCTTTTGTCTTCCAGCTCGTGCAGAAGCTGGAAGAGGTGGCGTTGTCGAACGTGTTGGCGGCGGTGCCCCTGTTCATTTTCATGGGGGCGATGTTCGAACAGTCGGGCATCGCCATGCGGCTGTTCGATACGCTGCACATGTGGACGCGGCGGATGCCGGGCGGTCTGGGTATCGGGGCGATTGCGCTGTGCGTTGTGTTCGCCGCGTCGAGCGGGGTGATCGGCGCAACAGAGTCGATCGTCGGTCTGCTAGCGATCCCGGCGATGCTGAAGTACCGCTACGAGAAGGGTCTGATCAGCGGGACGATCTGCGCCGGCGGCTCGCTCGGCACGATCATTCCACCGTCGGTGCCGGCCCTGGTGATCGGTCCCGTCGCCAACGCGTCGGTGGGCGACATTTTCGTCGGGATGCTGATCCCCGGCCTGCTGTTGGCGCTGGCGTACGCTATCTACATTGCGGTGCGGTGCTGGATCCGGCCGGAGGATGGGCCGCGCTTACCGCCGTCCGACGATGAACCGCCGCTCGGCAAGAAGATCCTGATCACCTGCAAGGTCCTGGTGCCGCCGACGATCATTATCGTCGCGGTGTTGGGATCGATCATGGCAGGGCTGGCGACGCCGACCGAGGCGGCGGCCACCGGTGCCTTCGGTGCTCTGCTGCTGACCCTCAGCTACGGCGAGCTGACGTTTCCGGTGCTGTGGGCGGCGCTGGTCCGGACCGTCCGGGTGTCCGCGATGATCCTGATGATAATTGTCGCCGGGTCCACCTTCGCGGCGGTATTTGCCGCGGCCGGCGGTTTGTCGGCGATCAACACGCTGCTGGAGACCGCCAACATCGGCCGGTGGCCGACGCTGTTCCTGATCCTCGGCATTGCCTTCGTCTGCGGGTTCATTCTCGAGCCCCTGGTGATCATTCTAATCGTCGTGCCGATTGCCACGCCGGTGGTGCAGTCGATGGGCTTCGATATCGTCTGGTTTGCAGTGGTGTTCCTGGTGGTGCTGCAGACCGCCTATCTGACACCGCCGATGGCGCCATCGATCTTCTATCTGCGCGGTATCGCGCCCCGTGAGATCACGCTAGCACATATGTACCGGGGGATCCTGCCGTTTATTGGCGTACAGGTGGTCGTGCTGGGCTTGGTCCTGGCGTTTCCGCAGCTGGTGCTTTGGTTGCCGGAAGTTGCCTTCGGGCGGTAGGCGTCTGGTCCTAAGCGACGTTCGCGGAGTCCAAGTAGGCGCCGTTCACCAGGTTGCGCAGGCGCTCGTACCGTAGGTAGTGCACCGCGGTACGGGCCGAGAAGCGGCGCACGTCGACCAGGCTTTCCGGCGTCCGCCAACCCATATGTGGCGTGACGACCAAACGGCCGGTGAAGGCCGTGTCGTTGTCGCGTAGAACGGCGGCGAGTGGGTCGTCTTCACCAAGTGGTTCATTTGGGAACACATCGAGCGCCGCACCTCCAATGCGGTTTTCACGGATCGCCGAGATCAGCGCGGGGATGTCGACGATGCCGCCACGTGCCGTGTTGATCAATATCGCCTCGCGCTTCATCAGGTAAAACGCCGACTTGCCGAACAGGCCACGCGTCTCATTGGTCAGCGGGCAGTGCACGCTGATGGCATCAGACTGGGACAACAGTTCGTCGAACTCGTCGGTGCGGTGGAAGTCTGCGGCGATTTCGATTCCCGCCGGCGCGTAGGGGTCGTAAGCGAGGACGTGCATGCCCAACGCCTTGGCGCGCATCGCGGTGGCCAGGCCAATTGCGCCAATCCCGACGATGCCGAACACGCAGCCGCGGTTGCGCTTCAGCAGGGGCGGCGGCGGCATATCGAAGCCACCACGCGGATCGGCGCTGAGCCGGCGGTCGAACAGGGCGATGCCCCGGCGCAATGACAGCAGGAGTCCGATGGCGTGATCGGCAACCTCGCTCACGGCGGAGTCTGGCGTGTTGCAGACCGGGATACCGCGCCGTCCGGCGGCGGCCAGATCGATGTGTTCAATGCCGACCCCGGCCCGGACAATGATCCGGCAGGCGGTTAGCCGGTCGATCAACGACTCGTCGATCCTTGTCACGTGCCAGGTGACCAGGGCGTCGGCGCGCCCGAGGATGTCGTCCGGAATGTCGCGCACGTCACCGGAGGTGAAGATGTGCCAGTCGATGTCTCCGCCGACTTCTTTTTCGAGGGTGCCGCCGTCATCGTATTGGGCGTCCGGCGTCAAGATGTTCGGCCGGTGCGGCATCACACGGTTTCTGTTTCCGCCTTGCCGCTGACGATCCGTATGTAGCGCTCTTCCGTCATCAGGATGTGGGCTTCGACCAGCTGCCGGGCCGCAGCGATGTCGCCGTTGGACACGTAGTCGGTGATGGCACAGTGTTCCTCGAACGATGTCGGGTTTGACTGCGGTTCCTTGAGCAAGCGGCTGAGAACGGCCTGGAGGCGCCAGGCAATGCGCTCATAGGCTTCGATCAAGAAGCTGTTTTGGCTGCCCCGGATCAACGCCATGTGGAATTGGGTGTCGAGGAGCCGGTATTCGGGACCGTCGTCGGCGGCAATCGCCCCTTTCATCCGGCGAATGATCGGTTGCTGGGCTGACACGACCGTTGCCGCTGTGTCTGGCTGCATGCTGTCGAGGGCCGCCAGCTCCAGAATTAGGCGAAACCGGCCGAGTTGAACGACCTGCTCCTTACCCATCTCGAAGACGTAGGTGCCGCGCCGCGGCGACGTTTCGACCAGGCCTTCTTCCCGCAGCCGCAGGAAAGCTTCCCGGACCGGCGTCTTGCTGACTCCAAGGTGTTCGGCGAGGGATAGCTCAGACAGCAGTTCCCCCGACGGCAAGTCGCCGCGGGTTATCATTGACCGGATCTCGTCGGCGGCGCGTTCCGCCAACGACTTGGTCGGGGTGAGGGGGCGGGCTTTGGCGGCGACGCGTGCCCCCCGCCGTCCCCTGGTTTGTGTAGGCATCTGCTGACCGGACTAATTCGGCGGATATGCTATACTGGCGTACACTATATAATATTCCAAAAGTCACTGCTGAAGCAAGATTTCATGGGAAGGAAGAGACGAATCTGGAGTCTATCAGGGAGAGCGATTTGGCTGTGGCCGGCATGAGCGTCCCGGCCCAGCAGGGCCGCACTCAGCTTGACTTGCTCTCCGCCCCGTCGTTACTACCGTTTAGTAACATAGGTGTCAGGGAGAGTAGGAATGAAGCACAAACTGATGGTAGCAGCCGCGCCGCTATTCGCGGTGGCGATGGCGACCGGGGCCGTGGCCGCGGACTGGCAGCCGGACCGTCCCATCAACATTATCGTGCCTTGGTCGGCCGGCGGGTCGACGGATCAGGTGACCCGGGTGGTCGCGCCGATCTTGGAAGAAGGACTGGGGACGGAAATTGTCGTCGTCAATCAGCCGGGGGCGTCTGGCTCCATCGGCACCAAAGCGGCCTTGGACGCGCCGCGGGACGGCTACACCTGGACGGCGAATGCGATCGCGAACAATGCGACCTATTCCGTCACCGGGCTGATCGAAGATACGTCGATCGACGACTATGTGATCTATCTTCACGTCGCCAACGTGCCGGTGGTCAGCGTCAACGCCGATGCGCCGTATGACGATTTCGGCGCGCTGCTGGAGGCGATGAAAGGCGAGAACGTCAATGTCGGCACGGCCGGCGTCAACTCGTCCGGGGGCATGGCCTTGGCGGCGATCAACGAAGCCGCCGGCGGCGGACTGAATGCCCGCATGGTGACTTATGACGGTGGCAACCCGGCGGTTATCGCTGCGGCCAGCGGTGAGGTCGTTGCGACCACGCAGCTCGCCGTGGAGCAGACCGAGATGATCAAGGCTGGCCGCTTGAAGGCGTTGGCGGTGCTGTCGAATCAGCCGCTAGTCGTCGAAGGGCTGGACCCGATTCCGCCGATCACCGAATGGCTGCCCGACATGCACATCGCGCCGGACTATTTCGGTGTGTTCATTCCGGCCGGCGCGCCGCAGGAAGTCTACGACACTGTCAACAAGGTCTGGCAGGAGAAGGTCATGACGTCCAGCGAACTGCAGGCCTATGCGTCGGAACGCGGTGCGGTGTTCGCGCCTAGCTTTGGCGCCGAAGCGAAAGAAGTCGCCATGCCGGTGGTGATCGCCGAAGCATGTGCCCGGGTGACCCGCGGTGAAGCGGTGGTCGACCCCTCCGAGATCGGTATCGATTGTCCTGCTGAGTAAAACCAGCAAGACTCCATAGCCGTGCGGCCGAGTTCCGGCGGCCGCACGGCACCTTTCTCGACGGCCCGGGGATTAGCAGCCAACGCATGCGTTTTGATTCTGCCAGGGCTGACCAAATAACCTCGATCGTGCTGTTTGTGCTGGGGGCCGCCATGTTGGCGGGCGGGTTTTCCATGGACCGGCTGGAGATCCGGCAGATTCATCCGGCCAGCATACCCGGCCTGGTGCCGATGATCCTTGGCGGGGCGATGATGCTCTGCGCCGGGCTGCTGTTAGCCTCCGTTTCGAGCGCCGAGGGCACGAAGGGCTCTGGCGAAAGTGTGTCTTGGCGAGATCTCGGCGTGGCGGCGGGTTTGAGTGTCGGCTACGCTGTGGTGCTTGTCGGCTGGGCGCCGTTCTTCCTA
>JANQOE010000092.1 GCA_028279245.1 Alphaproteobacteria bacterium | reverse complement strand
GCCCTACATCAGCAGCCGGGCGACCTCCGCGGCTTCCATAACCTCCTGCGACCCGCGCCAGATCATGTCGATGGCGACATAGGTGATCACCGCGATCCCGATATAGGCGATCCAATGGTGGCGTTCCAACAGCCGCGCCACCATCGTCGCCGCAAACCCCATCAATGCGATCGACAGGGTCAGGCCGAAGATCAGCATGCCAAGGTAGCCGTGGGACGCGCCGGCGACCGCCAGCACATTGTCCAGCGACATCGAGACGTCGGCGACGATGATACTGATCAGCGCGCTGCGCAGGGTTTTCCGCGGCGCGTCCGGATTAGCCGTCGTCTCGGCATTGTCGTCATCGGAGAAGGTAAGGCCGGCCCGCACCTCCCGATACATCCGGTACGCCACCCACAGCAACAGAATGCCGCCGGCCAGGGTCAGCCCAAGGATCGCCAGCAGCTGAAAGGTGATCGACGCAAAGAACACTCGCAGCAACGTCGCCGCGCCAATGCCGAAAACGATCGCCTGGCGGCGGGTTTTCGGCGGCAACCCGCTGGCCGCGATACCGATGATGATGGCGTTATCCCCCGACATCACCAAGTCGATCACGATGATCGAGAGGAAGGCGGTCAGGTCGAAGGTGAAGAGGGTGTCGAGGCCGTGGATGTTATCCATTCGGCCGGCCCAGCCTACGCAATATCCGTCCGTGCCATCGCATCGGCTGTCCGTCCCCCGGCATCACCCGTCCATAACCCATGTCGCCCCGAACCGGGCGTTACCGCCGGGAGATGATGTAGTGGAGGTCGGCTTTCTAATCCAGTGCCGAAGGGCGCGACGACCGAACCACCTCCTTCGCGTGCCTTCATGACACCGACTGTAACAGGAAGCGTTAGCTCAGCAGGTTCGCAGGGTGCACCTTTTACGAATTTGACCGTGCGAGAGATACACGCGTAGGGTCGTCGCGTTATGCGGGTTGTGGCTTGGGTTTCGTGAACGAGAACAGCGGAAATCTGCGGCAAAATGAGACGCGTTTTCGGTGCTGGGCCCATTACGCCATCTATCTAGTCCTATCAGGTTTGGTGGTGCTCATAGACCCGTTTGGGCTCCAGGCAGTGACCCAAAAAGCCTCACAGGATCTCATTCAGAGAACAGTACTCGGACCTTCCTATGGACCCGACGAGTACTATGAGCAACCGGCGTCGGTGGTGCTCTTGAATGAGGAGTTTCTCAGTCAGTTCGGTATGACTTGGCCGCCCAGCCTGAAGGCTCATGCATTGGTTCTCGGCGCGATCAGGCAACACAGGCCGGCCGGCGTGCTCGTGGATATGATCTTTCCCGACCAGCGGGATGATCCCGCCGGTGTTGCGGCTCTTCGGCAAGAGATTATCGCATACGACAAGGCTGGCATCCCGCTGGCTTTCGGCCGTGCCCCTAACCTAGCGAACCCGATTAGGAACGATCTGCTGTATGTAGATCGGCCAGGGGACGGGGCCGAGGAGGCCCTCCGCACAAGCCTGGTAAGCCTCGAACTTGCCACCGATAAGGAATCCGAGGGCACATTTGCGCGCCAGTACATGCGGCTGGGTTCTCAGCGATACGTTACAGCGGCGTATTGGATGTACGAGCAGCAGCGGCAGCCTCTGCCGATGAAGTGGGATGCGAGCCAAACGGAAGGTGCTCAGCTGACGATGGACATCATTTGGTCCAACCGGCCGCATGTCATCAACGGCCGTTGGGTCGATGGGCCATGCAGGGAGTTCCCATTACTGCTTAGCGCTGCCCAGGCGCTCTTCTTTCCAGGCATGCTGCGGCAAGGCTGTCCGTACATCGGCACCATCCCCGCGCGGGCGCTGCTCCTGACGCCGGGGGATGAGGATATCGTGACGATGATCGACAAGAAGACCGTGTTTTACGGCACTGATCTGGCCGGCACAGGCGATGTCGTCATTACGCCAACGCACGGTGTTTTGCCGGCGGTGTACGTCCATGCCATGGCGTACGACAACCTGGTGACGTTCGACGGCGACTTCAAACGGACGGCGGAAGCAATTGTATGGGTCGAGTTATTGCTGGCCGCGGCTGTGACAATCGCAGCAGTCGGCTTCTCACGAAGCAGGTTGTCGCAACCCGAGGATGACCGTCCGATAGTGCGCGCGGCAAAGCGCGGCCTTCGCTGGATTCTGTTCGATACCACCTGGTTCTCAGTGACCATTTTGGTGATGGTTGTCTTGTACGTCTTCTTCCATCTCAGTCCTCTGAATTGGGTAGGACTGGCTGCGCTCGTACTTGGCCTGTCGGTGCTCGTGTCGAAACAGGCCCTTGAGGCAATTGTTCCGGTTTTGCTCGTACTCACGCCCTCTGTGGTCAACGCATGGGTGCTCGAAAAACAAGACAGGGAGTCCGTATCGTGAGATTGGGAATTCGAATCGCACGTGCGACTGCAGCCATATTGCTCTCGTTAGGGGGCGGTGCCTTCGCGCAAGAACCGCTGAAGATAATCAGGGTCACGAACCCGCCGCTCGAAGTATTCGCGAATCCCCGGCTGGCGCCCGACGAGATCATTTGGTCATCGGATGCTCCAGACCTGCCGCTGAGCGTGACCGAAATCGAAAACGGCTTCTATGGCGTCACAGTCGAAGCAGCAGGCACAAAGATCACAGGCTGGGTAATGCCCACATTTGTGGAGGTCGACAAACCGAACCTGATTGATTGCCGGAAGACGACTGTCGGCGGCCCGAAGATTGGTGGCAGCCGGGGGCTGTGTTGACCGGTCGCACCCTCAACGTTCTCGGCGCAATTGCTGTCGCTAGTTTGGCTAGTGGGTGTCTGGAAACCGTAGAAGCTCGCTTCTCTGATGAGATCGACGGGACCTATCTGGAGAACTATGAACAGCCAGAGGATCTGTTCGACGCGACGAGTGCCGAGGCAAGAGCGCGAGGTTTGGCGAACGCAAGATCCTACGGGTTCGGTCTCGTCCATAGTCCTGATCTCAACGGCTATGTGAACGGAATTCTACAATCGATCATAGCCGTGTCCCCGGTACCTGAGATCGAAGCCGCGGCTTTCGTCACCGCGTCGAACGATTTCGACGCGCACGCCCGTGCGGACGGCTCGATCTTTGTCAGCGTTGGACTGCTTAGAACGTTGGAAACCGAGGATGAACTTGCGTTCGTGCTTGCCCATGAACTCGCCCATATTCTGCTACGGCATCACAAGAGCGACATATTCGAAGACAGTCAGAAGAAATTCACCCAACTGTCTAGTCTCGCCGATGGACTAGGCCAGGCGGTAACGGGCGAGGCGGAAACGGAGACAGGCGCGACCAACTACTTGGTCGCATCGAGTTACATGAGTACGAACTTGCTCGCACCAAACCTCTTCGGCAAGCTCGAAGAGGAGGAAGCGGACCGATTGGGCGTGGATCTAATGATCGCGGCCAGATATGACCACAATACCGCAGTCGAACTCACGCGGACATTGGCCGCGGGTCAACTTGCGGCCCGGCAACGTAACCAGGAGGAGCTAGAGGCGCGCACAGAGGCGGCTGGTACCAGTCTTGTAGCCGGGCTCAATACCGGCACCTTCAGGGAGTCGCTGGCGGAATTCGGCCAGGCGATTGGTGGGCTTCTGCGAGACGGCGGAGAGCACTTGGTGTCTGTTTTTGGATCGGACTACAAAGACGAACGCGCAGATCGCATGCGCGACTACCTTGCGGCCAACTATCGCTACACGGCGCCGCCGCAGCAGCAACCCTTCCCGTGGCGTCAAGACCGGCCCCATGCGGGTCAGGCTATCTTTCTCCACTACCAACATGCGGCGGACGCAGAGGTGGCTCTGGCGGATGATCAACTGGATGAGGCCATGCGTCTGGCGCGTGCGGCTCTATCCCCGCCCACCCAATGGGATGCGTATCCGCGAATTGTGCTCGCGAAAGTGCGGACGGCGCAAAAACAAGAGACCAAGGCCATCGAGAATTTGGACCTGGCAAAACGAAGTAAGGAACCGGCATTTGCGGTCTATCAGGCGTTAATTGAGCGGCATCTGACCCGCCGCGAACTGGATTTTGCCGCTGCTGAGTTGGAAGAAGCGGCAGAGCGGCTAGGGGATCCACCGTACCTGTTACCGCTGCGCATTGACCTGCTGTCCTTAGCCGACAAGAACGCCGAGGCGGCTGCATTGGCCGTTGAGTGTAAGGTTCAGTACCCAGACCTGGCCAGCCAGTGTGACCCTCCGTCGAGCTAGTCGCAGGTTCGTTTGCTGTCGTCTTCGGTAAAGAACCCAGGCCGCAGCGAGGGCCCGCGGCATGACATCCACCCGGAGTCATGCTCTGGCCGCAGTCTCGTCTATAATGACAAAAGCGGACGGCACCGTATCCCAGGGGCTCATGCGGCATCTCCACCCGCTATCAGTGCTCTACACATTTTTGTCGGCTTGGCATTCTTGACGGTCGCCGACTCTGCAAAAGCGGTCGGGCTGATCGGTTGGCTCCAGACCTACGAGATCAGATCTGGCGACACGCTGCCGGCTGTCGCTCGCCAACACCGGTTGGGCTACGCGGAATTGCTAGCAGCCAATCCCACTGTAGACCCATCCCAACCAAGCCGAGGCGGACATCATCGAACAAGGCGCCACTGTAGGGCATCTCAGCGCGCCGGCTGTGGTGTACTGCGCGCCGCTGCAGATGACTTTGACCGGGTAAACTGGGAACAAAGTGACCCGAACCGCAACTTGCTCAAAATGAAGATCCCGGCCCATTGAGAAACGCGATCTCTTCCGCCGTCGAGTCCCGGTCGAGGACCGCGTTGCGGTGCGGGTATCGGCCAAACCGGTCGATGATGGCCTTGTGCCGCTTGGCAAAGTCAAACGTTCTGGCGTTGCCCAATGCCTCGAACAGCCGAAGCGATTCGGCCTGAATCGCGGCAGACTCGCTGTGCATGTACGGCATGTAAGCAAAGCTTCGACGCGTCGCATCGAGCCGCAAATCGTCGCCGGCATGCACGGTCTCTTGGGCGAGCACCAAGGCGAGGGGGTCGAAGGCAAAGGACTCCGGGCGACCGCGATAGATGTTTCGCGACAACTGATCGAGGAGAAGGATCTCGGCGAGCCGGCCCTCCGGCGCGACACGCCACCCAAACAACTCGCCCTGCGCCGCAGCGTGATGCAATGCTTCAAAGCGGCGCGAGCATTCCGCATCGAGGCCGGCGTCCTTCGCCCACCACTGCTTTGGACTCAGCTCCTCGAACCAAAAACCAAGCACCGTCTCGATATCCGATTCACGCGCCACTCGGTTTTTCTACCATCGAAAAGGGGCCACTGGCCAAGACTGTAGGGCCCATGTTGTGGCAGGAGTATGGGCTCGTTCGTCGGCCCACAGCGTATCTAGAACCGCGTTCGTCAACGTATCAGTGTACCGGAGCTACGCATTCACGACCTGAGTCACGCCGTTGCATCCTATGCGGTTGCCGATGGTAGCTCGCTGTCCCTAAACGGTAGGCTCCTTTCGGCACAAAACCAGCCCTAGGGAGTGCCCGAATTTGCGGGGTACGCGGACGAAGCGCCGGGGTGTAGGAACTCGGCAAACAGCCAACAGCGTGCGTGTAGCCTTTCTTGACAGTTCGAGCTCAGCGACCGGGCTGCCTTCACGGTGTGAGTCCTAGTGCCGATCCTCGATAAGCGCGCGGAGCATTTCGCTTTCTTCGTCAGTCAGATCGATCAAGGGGCTTCTCACCGGGCCCGTGTCGAAGCCACGGAGGGCGACCCCGGCCTTGATGGCGGAAACGGCGTAACCCGTCTTGCGGTCGCGGATCCTGGCGAAGGGATAGTAGAAGTCGCGCAGCATGGCTTCGCAGGTTGCATCGTCGCCGGCTGCGAAGGCGCGGTGGTACGCCAGCGCGGTTTCGGGCACGAAGTTGAAGACGGCGGAGGAGTAGGTGTCGACCCCGGCGCCTCGATAGGCTTGGGCAAACAGCTCATGGGTCGGCATGCCGCCGATATAGGCCAAGCGATCACCCAGCCCCACGGTGATGCGCTTGACCGTATCTATGTCGCCGGTGCCGTCCTTGAAGCCGATCAGGTTCGGACATTCCTCTGCGAGGCGGGCCAGCGTCTCAGCCGAACAGACCGATTGGCCGCGGTTGTAAACGATGACACCCATGGCCGTGGCGTTGCAGACCGCGCTGATATGCGCGGCGATTCCATCCTGGGGGGCGCCGATAAGGTAGTGGGGCAGCAGCAGGATGCCGTCGCCGCCAGCCTGCTCGATCGCCTGGGCCATGTCGCAAGCGAGTTTCGTCCCGTAGCCGCAACCGGCGATGATCGGTTTTCCCGGCTGTGCGGCCTTGGCCGCCTCGACAACCTGCACAACCTCGGCCGGCGTCAACGAAAACAACTCACCCGTGCCACCCGCCACGATCAGTCCGGCAATGTCGTGCGGCGACAGCCATTCGAGATGCGCCGCGAAGACGGCGTCGTTGAAGCGGTCGTCCGCATCAAACGGCGTAACTGGAAAAGACAAAAGGCCAGACCGGATGATACCGCGAAGGTCGGTGGGGACGATCATGCTTCCTCTCCTCGATCGGCGTGCCACAGCCGATCAGTTCGTTGTATCAGGCGTAGGCGGTCGACCCGTCCGGGCGCACCGGCAGCTTCCGCTCCCAGTGCACGTAACGATCCGTCGCCAGATAATCCTCGTCGATCTCGACGCCCCAGCCCGGGCGGTCCGGACGGAGTTCGAGGTGGCCGTCGACGGGCAGGTATGGGTCGGCCACGTAGGCCGCGCGATCCTCATCGTGGCCCACACCGTCGCTATGGTAGGCCGCGCCCATCGGCAGGCGGTACTCGAGGATCTTGAGGTTCGGCTGAGCCGCACAGAAGTGAAGATTGACGGCCGTCGCCAGCGGGCCCATCGGGTTGTGCGGGGCGACGGTCACATAATGCGCTTCGGCGATGGCGGCGATCTTGCGCATCTCGAGCAGTCCCCCAACCACGCAGATATCCGGTTGGATGATGTCCGCGCCGGCGCATTGCATCAGCCGGTTAAACTCGAACCGCGAATACAGGCTTTCGCCCGTCGCTAGCGGGACGCTCAGCCGCGCCTTGAGCCGGCCCCAGGCCTCGATATTCTCCGGCCGCATCGGTTCCTCATAGAAGAGCGGATGGAACGGGGCCAGGGCGTTGCCGAGTTCGGCAGCCTGCCAAGGCTCGAATAGCTTCGCGTGGGCATCAAAGGCAAACTCGAAACCGGGGCAGATGTCTGTCAGTTCGCCAACCCAGTCGGCCGTCGCCTTGACGACCTTGCCCCAAGGGTTGGCATGGATATCGATGCGGTAGGGCGAGAGCTTGAACGCGGTGAGCCCAAAGGCCTCGTGCATTGCCGTGCAGTGATTGCCGATAGTCTTGGCCTCGGGCGCCGTGTAGACGCCGAGATAGACCCTGACCCGGTCGCGCACGTGCCCACCGAGGAGCCGGTAGACAGGCACCCCCAACGCCTTCGCGGAGATGTCCCAACAGGCATGGTCGATGGCCGAAATAGCTGCAAGTCCAAGCGCGCCCGGAGGAAAGCGACACTGCTGCAGGAGTTTCAGCACCAGCCGCTCGATCCGGGTTGGGTCTTCACCCTCGATCTGCAGGTAGAGGTAGTCCAGCAGCGGCGGCAGGGCGCGGTCGGGCCCATGATTGTAGCACTCGCCCCAACCGGTGATGCCTTCATCCGTGTCGATCGCAACGATGACGCGCGGCCTGTCACGGTCGCGGGTCATAAACGAGCGGAGTCCAGTGATCTTCATGCCGTCAACCCGCGAACGGCGTTTGCGGCACGCCGGTTAGACCCAAACCGGTCACGGCGAAGAGACCACCAGCCTTGGGCTGATCGGTGCCATCGGTCAGACCGATGCCGATTGACGTTACGAAGAGCACGTCCATGTTTGATCCTCCGAACATCGGTTTGGTCGGTTTCTCGACCGGCATCTCGACAATTCGGTCGACCTTCCCATCCGGCGTGATGCGCACGAGTTGCCAACCCGAGACGCCAGCCATCCAGTAGCACCCGTCCGCATCGACCGTGCCGCCGTCGGGTCTCCCGGCGACCTGTCTGGTGTCAAAGAACACATGAGGAGGGCCGGGGGTGCCGGTATCCGGGTCGTACTCGGCGACCCAGATCGTCCGCACCTGCGGGTTTGAATCCGAGAAGTAGATCCGCCCCCCATCAGGTGAGAAGGCCAGACCATTGGTCGTATAGACCTTGTCAAAATGGGCCGTCACCGTCCCGTCGCTGTCATAGCGGTAGAATGTTCCAAGCCGTTGCGGCTCACCGCCTTGCTTCATCGTGCCTGCCCAGAATCGGCCCTGACTATCCGTGACACCATCGTTGAAACGATTTTCCAGGAGATGCGATTCCGGATCTGCCAAGCTGCGGCGTTCTCCCGTTACCGGGTCGAAGAAATGGAAGCCGGATCTAGTGGCAAGGATCAGCCCGCCCGATTGGCGCACAGCTAGACACCCGACCGGCTCACCCCATTCGAACGTCTGGTTTTCGCTAGCAGCCGGGTCGTGGCAGTGGATCAACCCTGCCGGGATGTCGACCCACCACAGCCGTTCGGCCCGGTGATCCCAAACAGCACCTTCGCCTACCATAGCGTGGGCATCCACGATGCACTCGACCTTCACGATAACCTGCGCTCCGCTCCGGGGAATGGTTATTTGTACGATGACCATGTGATATTGACAATCCGGATATCCTTCCGCAACATCTTGGCATGGGAGGAATGAAGGCAGCGCCGGCGTTTGCCCGACTTGATGCACCGGCTAGCCTCACAGATAGGATTGTTGCCCGGCTCGAGGACGAGATCATGTCCGGTCGCCTGGAACCGGGTGATCGTCTACCCACCGAGCAACAGATGATGGCGTCGTTCGGGGTCAGCAGAACAGTCGTCCGGGAAGCTGTCGCGGCGTTGAAATCAGACGGGCTCGTGGTAACGCGGCAGGGAAGCGGAGTCTTTGTCCAGCCCGACTCCACACGACGGCCGTTTCGCCTGGATTCAGTCGGCGCAGATACCATTCACGATGTGCTGCACATCATGGAGCTGCGGCTCTGTGTGGAGATCGAGGCAGCCGGCCTGGCAGCAGAGCGGCATAACAAGGGGCAGGCCCAGGCCATCGCCGCCGCCCTCGATCGCGCCGATCGAGCGGTGTCGGCCGGGTCAGAGACAATCGCTGCAGATTTCGATTTTCATCGTGCGATCGCGGTGGCGACGAACAATCCTTACCATCCCCGCTTCCTGGAATTCCTAGGGAGCTTCATCATCCCACGCCAAACGGTGCGGATCGGTTTGGAAAAACCGGCCGCGCGCCAGCGTTATCTCACACGGGTTCAGGCAGAACATCGGCGGATCTGCGATGCGATCCTTGCCCGCGACCCCGGGGCGGCTCGTCGTGCGTCGCGCCACCATCTGACCAAAAGCCTCAGTCGCTATCGCAAGGTAGCGGATGAAATGGACGAAGAGACGGGCGCACTGGCCGAGAGTCCGCCATAACCGCAGAGCCAATTTGTTTTCGAGGCTAAGCAAACCAATTCAAGACTAAGCAAACCAAGGAGGAAATCCATGAGAGTTGGACTAATATCGGCGACAGCGTTGCTGGTGGGCATGGTCCCCGGCCTCGCCTTGGCACTAAACGAAGCGCCATCGTTGGCCGAACAGGTCGCGGCCGGCAGCTTACCTCCCGTTGAGGAGAGACTTCCGGCCAGTCCCGAAGTTATCACGCCGCTTAATGAAGTTGGCACATACGGCGGAACGCTGCGCCGGGTGCTCGGCGGTTCGAACGACCACAACTCGATCTTAAGGATTGTCAGCCCCCAAGGACTGACTCGATGGAAGGCTGACTTCTCTGCGGTTATTCCCAATGTTGCGGAAAGCTGGGATGTTAACGAAGTCGGGTCGGAGTTTACCTTCCATCTGCGTGAAGGAATGAAGTGGTCGGACGGTCATCCATTTACCGCCGACGACATCATGTTCTTCGTTGAAGACCTACTCCACAATGAGGAGTTCTATCCGAACCCGCCTGCACGCTTTGTCGTCGACGGTGAAACGATGACGGCGGAAAAGGTCGACGATCACACGGTTACATTGAAGTTCGCCGCGCCCTACGGAACATTCCTGACCGAGTTGGCGACACCGCTAGCACAGGAACCCGTCCTTTGGGCGAAGCACTTCTGCCAGCAATTCCATCCCAAGTATAATCCGGATGTCCAGGCCTCAGTCGATGCAACCGAAGCTGTTGAGGACTGGCCTAGCCTCTTCCGGTTGAACTGCGGCGAGGTCGAGGCGCCGAACCGCTGGGCAAATGCCGAACGGCCGACCCTTGACCCATGGATTGTGACGGGCGACGGCTACTCCGCCGGCTCAACCCAAGTCGTAATGGAGCGCAATCCTTACTTCTGGCAGGTCGACACGGACGGCAATCAGCTGCCCTACATCGATACGCTGGAAATGAATGTGGCGGTGGACAACCAGACCATCGTGCTTGAGGCTATTGCCGGCAATATAGATATGCAGCGCCGCCGCATCGATAATCTGTCCAACAAGCCGGTATTCGCCGAGAACGCTGACAAAGCCGGGTTCGAGATTCTGAACATGACGAACTCGAGCGCGAACGTAATGGCGATCCATTTCAATCACACCCACAAGGATCCGGTCATGCGTGAACTGCTACGCAACAAGGATGTGCGGGTCGCGCTATCTTTGGCGATCGATCGGGAAGAGATCATCGACATCGTCTATCAGGGCCAGGGTGAGCCCTATCAGATTGGCCCCCGGCCGGACCATGTGCTCTACAACGAGCAGTTGGGTCGTCAGTACACCGAGTTCGACCCGGACCGGGCCAACGAACTGCTGGACGCGGCTGGCTACGCGGAGCGGGACAGCGAGGACTATCGCCTGCTCCCAGACGGCCGTCGCATGGCCTTCAACATCCAGTACACCGGTATCGAACAACCAGACTGGGGCGATGCGCTTGAGATCATTGCTCAGCATTGGCAAGACGTCGGTGTTGAGATCAATACCGGGTCGGTCGAGCGTTCGATCTACTATTCGCGTGGCGAGGCCAATGAGCACGACATCATGGTCTGGGGCGCGCCCGGCGGTCTTGATCCGACGCTGAGCCCGCGTGACGTGATCTCGGTCCACCCGCAGGCGAGTTGGTACGCCATTCCCTGGGCCCGTTGGTATTTGTCCGGTGGCACCGAAGGCGAAGAACCGACGCCGTCGATGAAAGAGCGGTTGGCTCTGTATGATGCCTTCAAGAAAGAGGCCGATCAGGAAAAGGCGCTCGACATATTCCGGCAAATCCACCAGATCGCAGCTGATGAGTTCGAGATAATTGGCGTCAGCCTGGCACCGGATCTGGTGGGCGTCGTCAACAAGAATCTGCGCAATGTGCCGGATCAGATCCCGGCGTCGTGGATGTATCCTGATCCGGGGCCGACATTGCCGCAGACATACTTCTACGCCGGTTAACCGGCGGCCCATACTCCCACGCACCGGCCCCGATGGGGTCGGTGCGCAACTTTCTGCAACGGAACTGCCCCTATGATTTGGCGCTACATCGTCAAACGGATCATTTGGATGGTCCCGTTCCTGTTCGCCGTTTCGGTGGTTGCTTTCCTACTGATCCAGGCACCGCCAGGCGACTACCTGACGACCTATATTGCGAAACTGGGTGAATCGAACGAGGTTCTTGACCAGGCCACCATCGACAACCTGCGGCGACGCTTCGGTCTCGATCAGCCGCTTTATGTCCAATATCTCAAATGGGTCGCCAATCTGCTTCAGGGCGATTTTGGCATGTCCTTCGAATGGCGGCAGCCGGTCAGCGACCTGGTCTGGGAGCGGATGGGCCTGACCTTCATGCTGTCGTTTGCGACCTTGCTGTTCACCTGGGCCGTGGCGTTTCCGATCGGCGTCTATTCCGCCGTAAAGAAGTATTCGATCGGTGACTACGTCGCGACGACCATCGGCTTTATCGGGCTTGCCACGCCGAATTTCCTGCTGGCGCTGATCCTGATGTACATCGGGGTCGTCTATTTCGGGACGGATGTCGGCGGCCTATTCTCCAACGAGTACAAGAATGCCCCCTGGTCGATGGGGAAGGTCATCGATCTTCTCAAACACCTTTGGTTGCCGGTGGTCGTGCTTGGCACTTCGGCCACGGCCAGCCTGATCCGCATCATGCGCGCCAACTTGCTCGATGAACTGAGCAAACCCTATGTCGACACGGCCCGGGCCAAAGGACTGTCCGAGTTCTGGCTGATCATGAAGTACCCGGTGCGCGTGGCGTTGAATCCCTTCATCTCGACGATCGGATGGGTGCTGCCGAACCTGGTGTCGGGGGCGGTGATAACGGCAATCGTCCTATCGCTGCCTACGGCCGGACCGTTGATGCTGCAGGCATTGCTGTCGCAGGACATGTTCTTGGCCGGTGCGTTTGTGCTGTTGTTGTCCTCCTTGACGGTCATTGGGATGCTGATCTCGGACATCTTGCTGGTCCTGCTCGATCCGCGGGTGAAGTATGAGTGAACTGGCAGCCAATGCTCCGCTGCCAGCCCAGTCGGACAAGAAAGCGGACGAGTTCGCCTACGCGTCGCAATGGCAGCTGACGTGGTGGGCGTTCAAAAAGCACCGGTTGGCAATGATCGGGCTGTGGGTCATCGGTTTGATGTACCTGATTGCCATCTTCTCCGAGTTCTTCGCACCCGACGATCCGTTCAAGCAAAACCGCCGGGCCGTCTTCCATCCGCCGCAGATGATTCATCTCATCGATCGGACCGATGATGGATTGCGGATCCGCCCGTACGTCTGGGAGATGAAGCGCGAGCGGGATCCGGAGACGCTGGCCGTCAGCTATTCACCATCCGGCGACAAGGTTTATCTGCGGCTGTTTGGGCGCGGCGAGAGCTACAAGTTCTGGGGTCTTTGGGAAACCGACCTGCGCTTGCTGGCGACCGTAAAGCCACGCGACAAGTTCTTCATCTTCGGTGCCGACCGGTTGGGCCGGGACATGTTCAGCCGGGTCATGTACGGCACCCGCATCTCGATGTCGATCGGCCTCGTCGGCGTAGCGATCTCGTTGATCCTCGGCATCACCCTCGGTGGGATTTCAGGATACTATGGCGGTCGCGTCGACGTGGTTATTCAGCGACTCATTGAGTTCGTGTTGAGCCTCCCGACGATCCCGATCTGGCTGGCATTGGCCGCCTCACTGCCACCCGGCTGGCCAATTGTGCTGCAGTACTTCGTCATCACACTGATTGTCAGCCTGATTGGTTGGACTGAACTGGGACGCGTGGTGCGGGGCCGTTTTCTGGCGATGAAGAATGATGACTTCGTCGTTGCCGCGCGGCTGGACGGCGCGTCGGAGCCCCGGATCATCTTTCGCCACATGCTGCCGTCGCTGACGTCGCACATCATTGCGTCGCTAACGCTGGCAATCCCCTTAATGATCCTGGCCGAAACCGCGCTGAGCTTCCTCGGCCTCGGACTGCAACCGCCGGCGATCAGCTGGGGCGTATTGCTGAAGGAGGCGCAGAACATTCGATCAATCAGCCAAGCGCCCTGGTTATTCATCCCGGGCGGGTTTGTCGTGGTCGCCGTCCTTGCTTTCAATTTCCTCGGCGACGGCATGCGCGATGCCGCGGATCCATATGGCCAGTGACGTGGACGCACCGATCCTCTCGGTCGAGGATCTGACTGTCGGTTTTGGCATGCGGCAGGGCATGCTGGAAGTCTTGCACGGTGTCAGCTTCGAACTGCGCCGCGGCCAGACGACGGCCATCGTTGGTGAGTCCGGTTCGGGCAAGTCCGTCACCGCCCGGGCCATTCTGAATATGGTGCCGCGCCCCGGCGTCATTCTGGGCGGGCGCATTCTGTTCCGGCCCGAGGCCGGTCAGGAAGCCGACCTGACGGCCCTTGACCCGCGCGGCCCCGCCATTCGCGAGATCCGGGGCGGACGCATCGGGATGATTTTCCAGGAGCCAATGAGCTCACTGTCGCCGGTGCACACGATCGGCAACCAGATCATCGAAGCCATCCGGCTGCATCGGGATGTCTCCAAGAAGCAGGCGCGCAGCATCGCGCGCGAAATGTTGGAGCAGGTCGAGATCCCGAAGGCCGAGCGCGCGCTCGATCAATACTCCTTCGAGTTCTCTGGCGGCATGCGGCAACGGGCGATGATCGCCATGGCGCTCTCGTGCCACCCGGACGTCCTGATCGCCGACGAACCGACCACCGCGCTCGATGTCACCACACAGGCTGAGATTCTCGACCTGATGGCACGCCTGCAGACGGAACTACGGATGGCCATCATGTTCATCACCCACGACATGGGCGTGGTCGCGGAAATTTCCGACGACGTGGTAGTGATGGAGCAAGGGCACGTCGTCGAACACAATGACACCCATGGCCTGTTCGCGTATCAGGCGCACCCCTACACACGAAAACTGCTCGGCGCGGTCAAGCGGCTGGATGAACCGGCCACCGAGAAGGTCCGGCACCAGCATGATGCCGACGACATTCTGCGGGTGGAGGACCTGCGGCTGCACTTTCACACCCGCAAGGGTTTCCTGCAGCGCACGACCGACACGACCAAGGCTGTCGACGGGGTGAGTTTTACGCTAAAGCGGGGCGAGTCACTGGGAATCGTCGGTGAGTCCGGCTCCGGCAAGACGACCGTCGGCCGCTGTATCGCACGTGTCTACGAGCCGTCGGATGGGGCCATAGACTACGACGGCGTCGATCTGGTCAATGCTGACGGGTCGCAGCTACGCGGTTACCGTCAACAGATCCGCATGATCTTCCAGGACCCGTTTGCCTCGCTCAATCCTCGCATGACGGTGAAGCAGATCATCGCCGAGCCGCTGGTGGTAAATGGGGTCGCGGGCGGTTCCGAACTTGAGGATCGGGTGGCGTCACTGCTGCGGCAGGTCGGCCTCGATCCGCTGATGATGGAGCGATATCCCCACGCATTCTCCGGCGGGCAGCGGCAACGCATCGTCGTGGCGCGAGCCATTGCCCTCAAGCCGAAGCTGGTGATCGCGGACGAACCGACCTCGGCGCTCGACGTGTCCATCCGGACCCAGGTTCTTGATCTGCTGCTCCGTCTCCAGGCCGAACTGGACCTTTCGTTCATCTTCATCAGCCATGATATGGCGGTGATCCGCTACTTCTGCGACCGTGTCGCGGTAATGTACCGGGGCCGGATCGTCGAGGTCGGCGAAACCGAGCAGATCATTACCGACCCACAACATCCTTACACGCAGGCGCTGCTGTCATCCGTACCGATCTCGGACCCGTCACAGCGCGGCACCCGCCAGCGCCATCGCTATCAGGAGAACGCATGAAGATTGAACGCGTCGAGGGAAAAGTCTTCGCGCACACAACCAATCAGGTCGCCGACACCGACGGGCACGCCCACCCGGGGCCAGAGCAGCAGACGCGATCGGCGTTGTTGGTCATCACTTGCGACGACGGCACGACGGGACAAGTCATCGCCCGGCCCGGCGACGTCGAGGAACCACTGTTGGACAAGTTCGTGCGGCCCGTCCTGTTGGGCAGCGATCCGATGCGGCCAGAACACATTTGGCAAGCTCTCTACAAGTGGCAACGCGGCAGCGGCATGAAGTTAACGGACCGGGTGCTCTGCGCGGTTGACCTGGCGCTCTGGGACCTAATCGGCAAAGCCACCGGTCAGCCGGTCTGGAAGCTGCTCGGCGGCTATCATGACAAGATCCTCGCCTACGGCTCGACTATGTGCGGCGACGACCTTGAAGGCGGACTGGCAACGCCCGACGATTATGGCAGATTCGCCGAGTGGATGGTGAGAGATCGCGGCTACCAGGCGATCAAGCTGCATGGTTGGATGCCGCCGATCCCGGGCGCGCCAAGCGTGAAGAAGGATTACGCCGCGTGCGCGGCGGTCCGGGAAGCCGTAGGGCCGGACATACCGCTGATGCTCGACCCCAACCACTGGTACTCCCGGGCCGACAGCCTGTGGCTTTGTCAGCGCCTGGAGGAGTTGGGTTTCCTGTGGATCGAAGAGATGATGGAGGAGGCGTCGCTCTCTTCCTACCAGTGGCTCAATGCACGAACGCCACGGCTCAACATACTCGGTCCGGAGACGATGGCCGGCAAACACTGGACGCGGGCCGAATGGGCGGCGAGCGGGGCGTGCGACATGCTGCGGACCGGCGTATGGGATGTGGGCGGTATTTCGCCAGCGCTCAAAACGGCGAAGCTGGCTGAGGGCTTCCACATGTCTTGCGAGGTGCATGGCACCGGTGCCGGCAATATGGCTGTGGTGGCGGCGATACCGAACACGACCTTCTACGAGCGCGGCCTGCTGCATCCCTTCATCGATTATGACGTTCCGAAGGCGTACCAGAACCGCATTGACGACGAGATGGATTCGGCCGGGTACGTCCATTTCCGCGACGAACCTGGTCTTGGGCAAGACCTGAACCTCGATTACATCGAGGCCAACCTTGTCTGACCTGCGTATCGCCGATATCCGGGTCACACCGATTGCCTTCGCTGACCCGCCTCTCCTGAACAACTCCGGGTGCCACCAACCCTATGCGTTGCGCTCGATTATCGAAGTCGAGACGGAAGACGGTGTCGTTGGCCTCGGCGAGAGCTATGGCACCAAACCGGTACTCGATGGATTGGCGGCGACAACCCCGGCCCTCATCGGAAGTCCAGTCACGGACCTAAACAAGCTCTGGTCAGTCGGGCGCTCCGCACTTGGAGAGGCGCCCAACCGCTTGTTGCCTCGTGTGGTCGGTGCGGTCGAGGTGGCGTTATGGGATGCCTTGGGCAAGACCATCGGATGCCGCGTGTGCGATCTGCTGGGTGGACAGGTACGTGAAAGCGTGCCGTTCTCCGCCTATCTGTTCTACAAGTTCGCGCGCCACGCTGATGCAACGGAAGATGACGCTTGGGGCGAGGTATTGACGCCCGAGCAACTCGTTGACGAGGCGCGGCGAATGATTGAAGAGCACGGCTTCGACGCTATCAAGTTGAAAGCCGGCATTCTTGAACCGCAGGCGGAGTTGGCTGGTCTCGAGGCCCTGCGCAACGCATTTCCGAAAGCACCACTCAGAATCGACCCGAACGGTGGCTGGCACGTCCACACGACACTGGATCTACTGCCGCGGCTGGAGGGCCTCGTCGAGTATTTAGAGGATCCGACGGATGGCATTCCTGGCATGGCTGTGGTGCAGGCGGCCACCGACGTGCCGCTGGCGACCAATATGTGTGTGGTGACGCCGGAGCATTTACCGCCTGGCTTGGCGCAAGATGCAGTGCGGGTGATACTCTCGGACCATCACTACTGGGGTGGGCTTGCCGCAAGTAGGCACTTGGCCCGCATTTGCGCGATTTGGAACGTCGGCCTGTCCATGCACTCCAACTCGCATCTGGGTATCAGCCTGGCCGCGATGACCCACCTCGCCGCCGCCACGCCAAACCTGACCTACGACTGTGATACTCACTATCCGTGGCAGAACGCCGAGGTGATAGAAGGCGGCAAGCTGAGCTTCAATAAGGGAGCACTCAGCGTCCCAAACGGGCCTGGCCTTGGCGTTAGCCTTGACAAAGAAGCGCTCAAGCGCCTTCACCAGAACTTCCGCGAACACGGATATGACAGCCGCGACGACGAAGCCGAGATGCGGAAACACCGGCCCAACTGGCGTTTCGCTCGACCGCGCTATTGATTCGGATAAAGCCGCCCGAAGCGATCTACCAGCAACCCTAAGAGGTGGCTGACGACGTGGTCTGGATTTTCAATTTAGAGCCTAGCGCAGTTTCGCTAAGCCCGTGATTTGGTGGTGGAGGGGGTGAGCGCCACGAGGATCCGTTCGGCGGCCCGCCGACGGTTCCGTCTGATCGTGCGGCCGCAGAAAGCTTTTACGAAGCTGGCCGAGCGCGCGATAACTTCTCGAGCCCCCTAGCACCGGGCCGTCTTGCAGCAAGTGTTGTTGGCGGAGCGATGGGATTACCACCGGTCGCAATGTCCGCTCTGCTCGGTGGCCTCGTCAACATGGGGGCAAAAGCCTCGCAACGGGCGGCGATCGATCACTTGGTTGACAGCGGCATGACCGAGGCCGAGGCCGCGGGCTACATCATGAGCCAGAAGCCGGAGAACGCACGCCGCGAATATCCGGGCGCACAGTTTTCGCTCGGCGATATTGGCCAATCGATCAAAAGCCTTACGCAACGGGTGACTGGCGCTGGCTCGACATCGGAGCCGCCGAAAACACCCTTTCCGAAGCCCGAGCCGCGAAGCTTCATCACGCGCTCGGGTGAGGGGCCACTTCCCGGCGTTGTTACAAGTGGAGGTCCGCCGCGGCCGAAGTCCAAGCCGCCAGCACCAAAGCGTTCGAACAGGCAACCTCGCGAAGAGACCAATCATGACTGGCCGTCAATCGCCGGTTCGCCGGGCGGCGGCTTTAGGAGCCCCGAGGAGGCAGCACGCGCCGGGTATTTCTAGCTGTCGCACAGTCCTTAGAGCCCTGACTTTGGAAATGACACTGATTTGGCACGTCCTAAGCATCCGAGTAGCATCCAGCCAGGTGGAGCAAACGGAATGCCCGACGAGACCTCGGATCAGGACGCGGTTCGCTCGCAACTCGAGCGTATTCTCGCGAGCCCAGACTTCTCAGGCGCCGCTCGGCTGAGCGCGTTCCTGAGGTTCGTCGTTGAGGAGGCGCTGGCTGGCCGGGCGAACCTGCTGAAGGGCTATGCGGTCGGCCTCGAAGTGTTCGGACGGGACGAGAGCTTCGACCCGCAGACGGATCCTGTCGTGCGGGTGGAGGCGGGTCGGCTGCGGCGTCGGCTGCGCGAATACTACTTGACCACCGGCCGGGAAGATCCGATCCATATCGAGATCCCACGCGGCACCTATGCACCGATCATCCGGTCCCGTGACGACCAACCCACCGAGCCATCTGCACCGGTCGAGGCGCGAGCCAGCGAGGACACGCGACCAGGGCCCTCGGTCGCCGTCATGCCTTTTCAGAACTACAGCGCCGACCTCAACGATCAGTTCTTTGCGGACGGCCTGACGGAAGAGACCATCGCCAATCTGTGCCGCTTCAAGGATCTGTTCGTCTTCTCGCGCACAACGACCGGAAACATGGCGAAGCGCGGTGTCAACGTGTCGGAGTTGCATGAGAAACTTGGCGCCGATTTCGTGGTCGAGGGCAGCGTGCGCAAGACCGCCGACGCCGTCCGCGTGACGATTCAGCTGATCGATGCGTCGACCGACGGGCATGTAATGGCGGAGCAATTCGACAGGCCGTGCACGCCGGAGGCCGTCTTTGAGATTCAGGACGAGATTGCACAAGTCGTGGCGAGCCGTATCGCCGACCGTTACGGCCCATTAGGCCGTGCGGCCGGCCGCGCAAGACGGGCGGGGCGGTCCCGGCGCTGGGAAACCTACCTATGGATAACCCGGTTCTACGACTACTACGCCACGCACGACCCCAAACGTCACTTGGAACTTCGAAACGGTCTACCAAAAGTGCTCGAAGCCGATCCTGAGTGCTCGGACGGATGGGCGGCGCTTGCGGTTGTCTTGCTGGATGAGCACCGCATACACATTAACGAGCGGCCGGGTCGTCCGGTGTTGCAGGAAGTGCTCAAGTACGCCTTGCGTGCCGTCACCTGCGACCCCGAAAACGCGTTCGCCTACCAGGTCTTGGCAATCGCCTACTTCCACCACGGCGAGCTGACCGACTTCGAAATAGCGGCTGAGCGTGCTCTAAAGCTCAATCCCGGGCATGCGGATGCGCTCGCCGATATCGGTTTTTGTTATTGCCTGCTCGGCGATTGGGATCGCGGCATTCCGCTACTCGAGAAGGCAATTGAGCTCAGCCCGATCCACCCCGGCTGGTACCGCGTGCCCCTCGCCATCCAACGTCTGTCGAAGGGAGACGCCAAAGGGGCCATCACAGAGCTCAAATGGAGTCCGATGATCGGCCATTTTTGGTACCACGCCATGCTCGCTTGGTTCTATGCGGAACTCGGAGATAAGGACCAAACCGAGTCGGAGGTTGCGTCGCTGTTGTCCGTGTTTCCGGACTTCGCCGAGCGGGCGCGGGCCGAGCTGGCAATCTGGGGGGCAAGCGATGGGCTGGTCGAGCCGGCGATCGCCGGCTGGCGAAAGGCCGGCTTGACTATTGCCTAGTTAGGCGGACCTACCCGCCGGCACCCTTTGCTTGCCGCCATTTCGGCAGCCTGGCGACGGCCGACAACGCCACCGCCGCTATTGGCAAGAATCTCATGAAACAATTGGGCGTGCAGGGAACTCCTATGCATTGTCGCTATGTTCGATGCGTGGAACCTGGGGCAGGTGGCCGATCTCTTCCAGGTAAGGCGCTGTATGTAAGATGTACCTACAGACGCTACGGGCGGATGGCCCGTATCTCTTCATCGAGTTTCAGGAGCAGCAATCGTAGGTCCTTGAGTGACCGGGTGGCGTTTGCCGACAACCTCTCATAGTGAGCGATCGCCGAGAGTAGGTCAGCGCGATCGCTATAGATTTCTTCGAGATCAAAGTCCGTCATGGCGGTCGGTTAGCTGGGAGGTGCCATTGCAGCGCCCCTACCGCGCGTAGAGGCCAACCAGCCGCGCCACCAGCAGTGCCATGTAAAAGGTGCCGGCAACCGCCTCCATCGTCGCCCAAACCCGCACGAACGAGTGAACCGGCAAGATGTCACCGTAGCCAAGTGTGGTGAGCGTAGTGAAGCTGAAATAGAGCACCTGGGTCCACGCCATCTGCACATCGGGATTTGTCAGGGCGAGCGCGCCGGGGCTCAGTGTTTCGATCAAGCCATAGGTGACCGCCCAGGTGAGGCCAATGAGCAAGTACACGGCGGCCGCCCCGCAGAGTACGTCCATTGTAACCCGCTCAGCTGTCGCGACATGACGCAAAGCGATAATCGTCGTAAGGCCGCACAGGATGGCGAAGGCGGTGTCGGCCAAGGTGAGGAGGACAGTGGTATCCAGTAGCAGGCCGAACCCCGCGATAAAGGCCCACGGAACGGCCAAGCCGATCACGAACAACCGCTCATTGTGGCGGCGGCTTGCTGCGTGGCCCGCCGCGATTAGCACCAGTGCTGTCAGTGCCACGACGAGCTCTTGTTGGGCCGTTCCCCCCTCGATCAGTGGCGAGAACAGCAGCATCGCGACAACCGCAATGAGGAGCCCCAAAAACCGGTGCTCTCGCCCGACGCCAATCCGCTCGATTCCGGCGATATTCATGGATCTTCACCCGTCTTAGCTGGATGAGATGTAGCGGCTCATTGGCATGGGGCGGAGTTTGTTACGGTTACGCGACGCCGTCCGTCTTGGGCCGAGGTTACTTACTGTATCGGACTTACGGCAGGTTGGCAGCCTTGGCACACTGAGGCCAACCAAGGAGCGGAAGGATGCCTGCAAGAGGCGAAGCCCAAGCGGTCCGCGACACGGATGCGCTGCTACGCACGGTGCTCGAAGCCTGGCCTGATCTCGTCTACGTCAAGGACAACAAGCACCGGTTTGTCGTCGCCAACACCGCGACAGCGCGGATCATGGGCGCCAACTCCCCGGAGGAAATGGTCGGCCGGACGGACTTTGACTACTACCCGAGGCAACTGGCTGAGTGCTTCGCGGCGACCGAACGGGAGGTCATAGCGTCGGGCCAAGGCAAGATCGACGTTGAAGAACTCGCCGAGACCGCCGGCGGGCAACAGGCCTGGATCTCATCCACCAAGATCCCCTTCTTCGATGCGAACGGTGCCGTATGCGGACTTGTCGGCATCGGCCGTGACATCACCGACCGCAAACGGGCTGAACAAGCGTTGGTTGATCAACAGGATCTGCTGCGGAGTGTTCTTGAATCCAGTCCGCTGGCCGTCGCTATCACGAGGCCGCCCGAGGGCCAGCTGGTGTTTGCCAATAGCCGCCTATTGGAGATCTTTCAACTGGCGGCCGAAGACGTGTCGAAAGTGCGGAGCGCGGACCACTACGCAAGTCATGAAGAACGGAACAGGCTGCTCGACCGCACGAGGGCAGAGGGCCGGCTCGATGACGAAGAGGTTCGCATGAAGCGTGCGGACGGCTCGGTGTTCTGGGCCCGCATGTCGGTCCGCACTTTCACCTTCGAAGATGCGCCCGCCTTCCTGGCCTGGATCGACGATATCTCCGAAGAGCGCGCCGCCAAAGAAGCGCTGCATCAAAGTGAGCAGTTCTTCCGAGGGCTCGTCGAGAGCCTCAAGGACGAGTACGTGTTTTATGCCGCCGATGCGGATGGCTTCGCCTCTTATGTCAGCCCGTCGGTCGAAACCGTGCTCGGCTATACCGCCGACGAGATCGTCGGTATGCACGCCACTGCGCTGGCACCGCCCGATTGTCCGACGAACGCGCGCCTTGATGAGTTCCTCGCGCGGACCCTCGCCGGGGAACTGCTGCTGTCATACCTCAACGAAGTCCGCACCAAGAACGGCGAGCGCCGGTTGATGCAGACCCTCGACATCCCGATTCGGGATTCGGCCGGTCAGGTCATCGGGCTACAGGGGGTCGCACACGATGTCACCGAGCAAGAGGCAAAGGCAAAGGAGTTGCGCCAGGCGAAGGAGCGCGCCGAACTGGCAGCCGCCGAGTTGCGGCGGGCGCAAGCTGAGCTCGTTGCCGCGGAAAAACGGTCGTCCCTCGGGCAACTTACGGCCGGCGTTGCACACGAGATCAAGAATCCCCTCAATTTCATCAATAACTTCGCTGAAACGTCCCAGGAGCTGGTCGAGGAACTCGCGGAGTCATTTCAGACCGTCAACGACAAGTTTGATTCCGACGCGCGGGACGACGTCACCGACACCCTCCAAACGTTGACAGAAGATCTGCAGACCATCGCCCGGCACGGCCAGCGGGCGGACCAGATTGTTAAATCCATGCTTATGCATGCGCGCGGCGACCTGGCCGAGCGGGTCGAGACATCCGTCAACGGTTTGGTCGAGGAGGCACTGGGCCTCGCCTATCATGGCGAACGCGCGCGCGACCCGACCTTCCGCGTCACCACCGAGCAGGACTTGCAGGAGGATGTGGGCGAGGCCGACGTTGTCCCCCAGGAGATCACCCGGGTGCTCGTCAACCTGTTTAGCAACGCCTTCTTCGCGGTGCGTGACCGCGCGCAGGGCGAAGGCAACACCTACATCCCGACATTGCGTGTTGCGACGCGCGACCTCGGTGCCATGGTGGCGATCCGGGTCTGGGATAATGGACGCGGGATCCCGGCGGACGCACAAGCGCAGCTCTTTACGCCCTTCTTCACGACAAAACCGACCGGCCAGGGGACAGGCCTCGGGCTCTCGATGAGCCACGATATCGTCGTGCAACATCACGGCGGGAAGATGTACTTCCGAAGCGAACCGAACCAGTTTACCGAGTTCGTTGTCGAACTGCCACGCCGAGCGGATGCATGATGGCGACGATCTCGATCCTTGTCGTCGATGATGAACCTGACGTGGTCAGCTTGTTCGAGCGGCGCTTTCGGCGGGAGATCCGCCGACGCCACTTTGTCATGCACTACGCTAACTGCGGTGAAGCCGCGCTTGCGCTGCTCAATACCGGTACAGATCCCGAGGTCATGCTCATTCTGTCGGATATCAACATGCCGGGCATCAGTGGATTCGATCTGCTGAAGAAAGCGAAGGAACGTTGGCCGTCACTGCCGATCGCCATGATCACCGCCTATGGCGACCCGGGTAGCTATGGCCGGGCGATGGCCGCCGGCGCCTCCGATTTCGTCACAAAGCCGATCGACTTCTCGCTCTTGAGAGAGAAGATCCGGGGTTTGGTGTCCTGATGCCCGCGAAGATCCTGGTGGTGGACGACGAGCGCGATCTGGAAGCGCTGATGCGCCGCAAATTCCGCCGCGAGATCCGTCACGGCGAATTCTTGATCGACTTCGCGGAGGACGGGGAGGCCGCGCTGGAGAAAGTCCGCAGCGATCCGGACATCGATCTGGTCATCAGCGACATAAACATGCCCAGGATGGATGGTCTCACCCTCCTTAACCATCTCGCGGAATACGAGGAACAACTGAAGACAATCATCATCTCCGCCTATGGCGACATGAGCAACATTCGCGCGGCGATGAATCGTGGCGCATTCGATTTCGTTACCAAACCGATCGACTTTCAAGATCTGCTCATCACAATCAAGAAGACGCTCGATCAGCTAGACGTACTGAAGGAAGCAATCGAACGACGCCTCACCGCGGAGCGCGCGCGCAGCAACTTGTCGCGCTATGTGCCGCCGGGTCTGGTCGATACCCTGGCCTCGCGCGACGAACCGTTCGGGCCGCCGCGGGAGCAGGAAGCCGCCGTGCTGTTTGTCGACATTCGCGGCTTTACGACGATGTCGGAGGCCATGAGCCCGGCCGCCGTCATGGAGATGTTACGCGCGTTCCACACCCGCATCGAGGCCATTATTTTCGATCATGGCGGGACGCTCGATAAGTACATTGGCGACGCCATCCTCGCCACCTTCGGTGTGCCGGACGCCCGCGCGGACGACGCCCACATGGCCTACCTGTGTGCCAGGGAGATGCTGGCGTCCCTAGCGGCCTGGAACGAAGAGCGGCAGGTAAGCGGCGACGCGCCCGTCCGAGTGGGGATCGGCGTCCACCACGGCCCGATCGTGCTGGGCGAGATCGGCAGCGACCGTGCAATGGAGTTCGCGGTGATCGGTGACACGGTCAATACCGCGAGCCGCCTGCAAACCATGACCAGGAAGCTGGACAGCGACCTGGTTGTTAGCGAGGCACTGGTTACGCGGGCTTGCGCCGGCGGGGTTGGGCACGCCGGCCAATTGCATGATGAGTTGTCCGATCGTGGACAACAGCAACTCGCCGGCCGGTCGCAGCCGGTGCGCGTGTTTGCTCTACCTGGGCCGGCTTGCGACAGCGGGACAACGGCGAAGCTACCGTAACTTACTCCGTTTGCCTCGGCCGGCCGCGCTAGCTTGCGGTCGGACCTCAACAGGAGAAGGCAAATGGCTCAAAACAAGCTGTCCTGGACCGCCCCGATCCCCAAGCACGCGCTGCGAACGATGCTCGTGGGGGCCGCCGGCGGGCTAGCGAGCATGGCGCTCTTCGCCGTGACCGCGATTATCGTGTTCACCGGCTAGCCGCCAGGAACGTTAGCCTGCTGCCGAAAACACCCTCTTCCCTTACCAGGTCGGATTTCGACCCAATCCCTAGACCTCCCCTCCCTGCCGATCGAGTGCGCTCCGCCGGCCTATCCGCGGCGGGGCGCAGATGATGGCGTGAGGTTCCTTGTGCCAGTCACGACCGACGTAACCCACCGTAACACACTCTGACCCGACCCCCCGGACACGCATGTTCTCGCCACAAAGAAACCGCGAACAGCGCCTCACGAGGAAACAATGATGCTAGGACAACTCTCAACTTCATGGCGACGCGGCATCGGCGCCATGGCCGTATCGGCCTTCGCACTGGTTGGCTGCAAGGAAGCCGAACTCGTCGACAAGTCGGTGGTTCGATCCATCAAATGGGAGCAGCTTGCTCCGAGCAATGCGGCGCAAGAGCGCCATATCGCCGGGCTGCTGCGGCCAGTAGATGTAAGTCGCGTGAGCTTCGAGGTCAGCGGCCGCGTCGTCGCCGTACATGCTGACCTCGGCGACACGGTCCAAGCCGGCGACTTGCTTGCCATCATCGACGGCAAACGATTCGACCTTGCTGTCCGCGAGGCCGAAGCCAGGGCCGCAGAGGCCCATGCGCTGATGCGCGAGTCCCAGCAGGATTACGAAAGGCAAAGGACCCTCTACGACAAGGGATGGGTCGCCAAATCAGCCTACGATGTCGCCGTTGCCGGCTTCGACGCCGCCAAAAGCCAGCTGCAGGCGGCGGAAGCGCGGCTCGGCCTGACACAGCGCGACCAGAGGTTGACCGAACTGCGGGCACCTTTCGACGGCATCATCTCGGCCCGCGATATCGAGCCTTTCGAGGAGGTTGTGGTCGGCCAGCCGGTCTTCCAGATGCATACCGAAGGCAAACTAGAAATCCACGCCGGTGTTCCCGCCACGTTGGTCGACAAGTTCGACCATGGCGCGGTCGTCAGTGTATCCTTTCCGACCGCGCCGGATCGAAGCGTTTCCGGCATCATCGCCGAGATCGGCACAGTTGCCGAGGCGGGTAGTACATTCCCGGTCACTGTTGTGCTTCTCGACACACCGCCGGCCTTGCGGGCCGGCATGCCGGCACAGCTCGGGCTGACATTTGACACGGATCTGGCGGATGAAGGCTTTGTCGTGCCGATTTCTGCAATCCGGCCGGGCCCGGGCGATCAGAACTACGCTTTTGTGTTCGACGCGGACAGCCAGAGCCTACGCCAGGTTGTCGTGAACCCCGTTGAACTCCGGGACAACACTGTCCTCATCAGCGGACCACTCGAGGCCGGCGATATCGTCGCCTCTGCGGGCGTCGAGTTCCTAGCCGATGGACTAGAAGTCCACCTGTTCGAACAACCCGAAAGCTAAAGGGGGGGGTCCGATGAACCTGACTGCATTCGCCCTCAATAACGCCCGGTTGACCATATTGGCGACCGTGCTGCTAGCCCTCGCCGGTGTCGCAGCCTTTTTGACCTTCCCTAGCAAAGAAGATCCAGAGGTTACTGTGCGGGAAGCGTTGGTTGTCGCCGCTTTTCCCGGGATGTCGGCGAACCGTGTCGAGGACCTGATAACCCGTAAGCTGGAGAAGGAAATCCGGCGGATCCCCGAGGTCAAGAAGATCAAGGCCAGCTCGAAATCCGGCCTCTCGATTATCCACGTTGTCGTTTACGACCGTTTTTTCGACCTGGATCCGATTTGGCAGGACCTGCGCAATAAAATGCGCGACGTCGGTGGACAATTGCCGGTCGGCACCATCGGGCCGGACGTCAACACCGACTTCGGCGACGTGTTCATTGCAACAGTCGCCATCACTGCCGACGGCTTTGACATGGCGGAGATGCACGACGTCGCCAAGCAACTCCGCGACGAGTTCTATACCGTGCAAGGCGTCGAACGGGTCGAGCTACACGGAGTTCAGGAACAACGCATTTTCCTGGAGACCTCCAACGCGCGCCTCGCCGAGTTCGGCTTGACCCCCGACTCGTTGATCGAAACGTTGAACCGGCAGAACATCATTCTGCCCGGTGGCAAGGTCGATGTCGGCGGTCCTGAGATTATCATCGAACCCTCCGGCAATCTGGAGAGCATCCGCGACATCGAAGAGCTGATAATCGGGATCCCGAACACCGATGACGTGGCCTACTTGCGGGATGTGCTGACGGTGAAGCGAGGGTTTGTCGACCCGCCGGAACGGCTTGCCTACTTCGATGGCAAACCGGCGATCGTCATGGCGATCTCCATGCAAGACGGTCAGAACATCCTGGCCCTTGGACCGCGGCTGCAAGAGCAGGCCGCGGACATGGAAGTGCGCCTTCCGTACGGCTACGAACTCAACTTTGCGACCTACCAAGCTGACTACGTACGCGCCTCGGTGAACGGCGTTTCCAACAACGTGTATCAGACCCTCGCCATCGTTCTTGGCATGGTCATGCTGTTTCTCGGTTGGCGAACCGGGCTGATCGTCGGCGCGATCGTGCCCCTGACGATGCTGGTAACCTTGGTGGCGATGCGGTTGCTGGGCATCGAGTTAGAGCGGGTCAGCCTCGCCACGCTGATCATTGCGCTGGGGCTGCTGGTAGACAACGGTGTCGTGATTGCCGAAGACATACAGCGCCGCCTCTCGGAAGGTGAAAGCCGCCGCGACGCGGCCCTGGCTTGCGGTAAGCAGCTTGCCGCACCGCTGTTGGCTTCCTCGCTAACAACCGTCCTCGCCTTCATGCCTCTCATGTTGGCGAGCAATTCGGCGGGCGAGTACTTGCGTTCGATGTCGCTGGTCATCCTGATCACGCTACTCACTTCCTGGGTGTTGGCCATGATGGTCACTCCACTCCTGAGCATGTGGTTCATGCCGGAGCCAAAGCGGACACCGGAAGAAGCCGAGGCCGTCTTCGACAAGCCCCTGTTCCGCGCCTACACAGCGCTACTCGGCTTCGTGCTGCGTCTCCGTTACGCCTACGTTGCGGTGATGGCCGCGTTGCTTGTTGGGGGCTTCACGGTGCTCGGTACCGTGCCGGAGCAGTTCTTTCCGGAATCGTCCCGCAACCAGTTCATGGTCTATGTCGATATGCCGGCCGGCTACGGCACGAAATCGACGGACCAGACAACCCGCGCTTTGCTGGGTTGGTTGAACGATGCCGAGACGAATCCCGAGGTTATTTCGCACGTTTCTTACGTGGGCTATGGCGGGCCACGGTTCTTTGTGCCGCTGTCACCGCGCGACGACGACACGAACGTTTCGTTTACATTGGTCACCGTCGAAGATGCGGATCAGGTCGACGCTGTTCTCGCGCGCACCAATCGCTACCTCGCCGAGACCCAACCCGCGGCCAAGGCGCGGCTGAAGAAGTTCTTCCTCGGTAACTCGGAGACGGGACTAATGGAAGTTCGGATCTCCGGTCCCGACAAAGAGGTGCTGGCCAGGCTCGGCGAGCAGGTCGAGGCGGGGCTGCGGGCAATTCCCGGCACGATCAACATCCACAACAACTGGGAGAATCGGATCGCCAAGGTCGTGGTGAAAGTCGACCAGGCGCGCGCCCGTCGGGCCGGCATCACCTCGGCCGACGTGGCTGCCAGCCTCAACACTTTCTTCAGTGGCGGGCAGGTGTCGAGTTATCGGGAGCGCGACACCGTCATCCCGCTGGTCCTACGGGCGGAAGACAGCGAACGGACGAATCTCGACAGAGTCCGTGACATCAACATCTATTCCACTGGGCGCCAGACCAACGTTCCCCTGAGCCAGATTGCGAACTTCGATGTCGTGAACGAGTTTAGCCGCATCGAACGCCGCAATCTGCAGCGTACCATCGCCATCGAGGCGAAGCACTCTTGGCTAACCGCGGAGGAGTTGCAGAGCGCGTTGATGCCGGCGATGCAGCAGATCGAGGCGGAGTTGCCGCTGGGTTACAGCTGGGTCTTCGGCGGCGAGACGGAGGACGCCGCCGAGGCCAACGCCGCGCTAGTTGAGTTCCTTCCTCACGCCATCATGGCCATGGTGTTGTTGCTGGTTTGGCAGTTCAACTCGTTTCTCAAGCCGGCCATCATCTTCATCACGATCCCACTGGCCTTTATCGGCGCGGCGATCGGCCTAAAGCTCGGTGGCGGCTTCCTCGGGTTCATGGCGATCCTAGGCTTCCTCAGCTTGGGTGGCATCATCATCAACAATGCCATCGTGCTGCTCGACCAGATCAAGGTTGAACTGGACGCGGGCGCGGATGGCTATCAGGCGCTCATCAACGCGTCGGTCGCGCGGTTTCAGCCGGTGATGCTAACGACGTTGACAACGATCCTCGGCCTTCTGCCGCTGATGCTACCGCCAGATCCGTTGTTCTTCGATATGGCAATGGCTATCGCGGCGGGTTTATCGCTCGGCACTCTACTCACCCTCCTGACGGTGCCTGTCTTGTATGCAATCCTCTTCCGAGTGCAGGTGCCCGGTTTGGCGGAGCGGCCACAAAAAATGCCGGTAGGGGTCGCTGCAGCGACAGGCTAGTGTCCTAGGAACTGGGGAGGCCGCTGCCTCCTCCTTTTTTGACGAGACCACGTGGATCACGAGGCGCGATCGCCGGCCGGCGAGCATTGACCGTAAGCCACCCAATGAACAAATACCGTTCATTGGCATCTTGATGTGGATGAACGATGGGACGAACAGTTCGACTGGGCCGCCCGGAATTCCCCTACTCGCACGACTTGGCGTTAGAGATCTGCGCTCATCTCGCAAGTGGAAAGTCCCTGAAGTCGTTCTGTGCGAAGGTGGGTAAGCCGTCGCGCGATACGGTCTACAAGTGGCTTTTTGAACGCCAAGACTTCGCCGACCTCTACGCGCGCGCAAGAGGGGCTCAGGCTGACACCCTGGCGGACGAAGTCATCCACATCGGCATGACGACCAGCCAGAAAACAGCTCATCGGGACAGGGTCCGGATGGACGCGTTCAAGTGGGCGGCCGCCAAGCTTGCTCCTCGCAAATACGGCGACAAACAGCAGATCGAGCACAAGGGCAGCGTGCCGGTCGACGACCGACCTTCCAAACACGCTCCCGAATGGCTCAAGCAGCGCCTTGACGGCGGCGACACGAAGAGGTCCGTGAACTGAGTCGTCGCGTCTTTCCACACGTCGAAAGTTATTGATCGTGGATACGCCGTCATTCTTGCTCGTAGTCAATTCTGACTTTCGGCGACTTAATGTTCCTAGATGAGGCAAACGCGCCTACTTGGCGCATTGGCTCCGACGAAAGTTGTTCGCCTATCAGCTTGCTCCGCCTGACCCGCTTTGCCTTCTTCTCCGCGGGAAAATCTACGATTTCAGCGTCTTGCCTTGGCTGCTTGGTGGGGCGGCTTGCTGCCATCGCTTTGTGCGCCGGCATTGTGCGGAGTTTCATGGCGATCAGGGTGCCATAGTGGTCGATCATATCGACTAGCCTCAGATCTTCGAACAAGCAGTTGAGCCAGCCATCCGGATCGATTGTTGGGTCGACCGCATCTCCGCCGAGTCCCTCGCGGTACGTAGCGACGAATTCGACCAGCATCTCGAACATGGTCAGTGGATCTGGCTTCAGCCGGCGTTCCGTTGGGCTTGGCTCGGTGTACATGGTCCGACTACAGCGCGTCGTTTCCTTCGCCGGAATCCGCGGTTCTTTTTCAAAGACCTGCACTCCTACCTCGTGCCGGATCCGGTTCGAATACTCCGGTTCGAACTCAAGACGTGGATCGCCGAAATGGACCATCCGAGCGGCCTTTCCGGCGGCATCTAGCGGGCAAGTGGCCCTGATCTTCGCGAAGGCGGCGTGGGGCTCGAGTTGCGTGACCTTCACCACATACGTCTGAGATGTGCTCATTCCGAAGCTCCAAAGAATTTGCGTGCTGGATGGGCACATTCATCCGAACGATCAGGGCCCAGCCAACCCCTCCGCAAATCGAAAGTTGCGGATAAAAAGTGTTATATATCAAGACGTTAGTGGAGAAGAAAGTTCGCTCGACTTTCAAACTCAAGCAGATCCGCCGTGATGTTTGGCGAGCGGGCCAATCACCGTTGGCAAACTTTCGAAACATCGAAGGTCCGGTTTTTTCGGAAATGGTGGGCCATGACGCCCGTGCGAAACAAGGTCGTTTAGTTTCGGAAGCGTCGCTGGCGACGGAAGGCGAGGAGGCCGCGGCACCCGGTTTCGGTCAGAGCCTTTCTTGCGGTCATGTTGCTGCTCAGCGCGGCTATAGCCGGCTCTACGTTGTTCTTGATCAGCAGCCTTCTGTGACATTGGAAGGATTGCCGCTTCCCGCGTCACGCTTGGCCTGCCCGTGGATCAGAGTCGTCATTGTCTTAATCCAAGCCACCAGGCCGACGGACATGCCGCCGCCCCAGTTTGGCTAAGCCGCTCGTCCCCTGAAATCGAGCGTGGTGATTGCTATTTGATTGCTGGCTTTTTCTTCTGTCGGGGCTGGGTGCCAGCTATCCCCGGAAAACTTGGTGGAGCCGGACGGAATCGAACCGACGACCTCTACAATGCCATTGTAGCGCTCTCCCAACTGAGCTACGGCCCCCAACGCGTTGCGCCGCCCAAAAGTAATGGGTTGGGCGCAATGAGCAAGCTTCGTCTAGCGGATCAGGGCTCCTCCTCGTCGTCACGGCCGACCGGCGGCAGGTCTGAGTCGTCCTCGCCCAGGTCCGAGGTGTCTTCGATCAGGTCCTCGTCATCCTCGTCGTCGGCGGTGTCGTCTGTCTCCAGGTCTTCCGCCTCCAGCAACTCTTCCTCTTCCTCGGGCGCTGCTTTCTTCTCGACCGGTGCGGCAGCCGGCTTCGGCTTTGCCGGCGCTTTGGCGGCGGGTTCGGTGCTGCGGGCGCGACGGGGCCGGAATACGGCCTCCGGGTCGAACGCCGTGCCGCACTTCGGACAGGTAATCGGGTCGCGCCGCATATCGTAGAAGCGCGCTCCGCATGCGGGGCAGGTGCGCTTTGCACCCCATTCCAGTTTGGCGGCCACGTTGCCTCCGTCGGATGAAGCGCAGGGATTAGCGATGTCGCCGCGGGCTGTCAAAATCAAAATGCACGCGCGGACTTGTGACGCCGCCCTGCACCTGTGTTAGGGACAGGCCATGCCGTTTTTCACCAGTTCAGCGCGGAAATCCAGCTATGCCAGCGGCCGCTGACCGGGCCGCGCCGGTAACCGTCATCACGGTCGATGGGCCGGCGGCGTCAGGCAAGGGCACGGTCGCCCGGCGGCTGGCCGACCATCTGGGCTTCGCGCACCTCGACACGGGAAAATTGTACCGGGCCATCGGTCTGGCCGTTCTGCGGGCGGGCGGTGACCCGGCCGACCCGGACTCGGCGGTGCCGGCAGTCCAGACGGCCGATCTCAGCACCCTGAGCGATCAGGATCTGCTGAGCGACGAGGCAGCCCAGGCAGCGTCCAGGGTCGCGGCCATTCCCGCCGTGCGGGAAGGCTTGCTGCAGCTGCAAAGGGACTTTGCGGCGGACCCGCCCGGTGGCTTGCCCGGGGTGGTTTTGGACGGCCGCGACACCGGCACCGTCATTTGTCCGGATGCAACGCTGAAGTTTTTCGTCACCGCCAGCGTTGAAGTACGGGCGGAACGGCGTCATAGGGAGTTGCTGGCACGCGGCGAGCAGAGTATATATATGGTGGCTTTGGCCGAAATGAATGAGCGCGACCGGCGCGATAGCACGCGGGCGGTCGCGCCGCTGCGCCCAGCGGAAGACGCCATATTGATCGACACGTCGGGGTTGGATACGGAAGCAGTGTTCGCCGCCGTGCTGAGGCACGTTGCGGCCGCTCTTGGTTAGGCGCTCCGATCGACCCTGGATCCCCATGAAATCCGAACAAACCCACGCAAAGGACGTTCCTTCTAATGAGTGATACCCAAACCGTAACCGATGGCGGAACGCCGCCGCTCGACGAATTTGGCGCGCTGCTTGAGGAAAGCTTCCGGGGCCGGGACGGCCTGGAACGCACGGTTGCCAAGGGCCGGGTTATCGCGATCGAGCAGGACGTCGTACTGATCGACGTCGGCCTCAAGGCCGAGGGCCGGGTCGCGCTGAAAGAATTTGCGGCGCCCGGTTCGGAGCCGGAGATCAAGGTCGGCGACGAGGTTGAGGTCTATGTCGAGCGCCTGGAAGACCGCAATGGCGAGGCGGTGCTCAGCCGGGAAAAGGCGCGCCGCGAAGAGGCTTGGGAAAAGCTGGAAACGGCGTTCAAGGACGGCAAGCGGGTGACCGGCGTGATCTTCGGCCGGGTCAAAGGCGGTTTCACCGTGGACCTGTCGGGCGCCGTTGCGTTCTTGCCGGGCAGCCAGGTCGACATTCGGCCAGTGCGGGACATCAGCCCGCTGCTCGGCACCCCGCAGCCCTTCATGATCCTCAAGATGGACCGCAATCGCGGCAACATTGTTGTGTCGCGCCGCTCGGTCCTTGAGGAGACGCGGGCCGCGGAACGTTCGGAACTCGTGGCGAGCCTGAAAGAGGGCCAAGTGCTCCAGGGTGTCGTCAAGAACATCACCGACTACGGCGCCTTTGTCGATTTAGGCGGCGTCGACGGCCTGTTGCACGTGACCGACATTTCCTGGCGGCGCATCAACCATCCGACCGAGGCTCTGCAAGTCGGCCAAACCATCGAAGTTCAGGTCATCCGCTTCAATCCGGAAACCCAGCGTATCAGCCTCGGCATGAAGCAGCTCGAGGCGGATCCGTGGGAAGGTGTCGGCGCGAAATACCCGCTCAGCGCCAAGTACCGCGGCCGGGTCACCAACATCACCGACTACGGTGCCTTCGTTGAGCTGGAGCCAGGCATCGAGGGCCTGGTCCACGTCTCCGAGATGAGTTGGACCAAGAAAAACGTGCACCCGGGCAAGATCGTCTCCACCTCGCAAGAGGTTGAGGTCATGGTGCTCGATGTCGACCCGACGAAGCGGCGCATCAGCCTCGGTCTCAAGCAGTGCATGGAAAATCCCTGGGAGGATTTTGCCGGCAATCATCCGGTTGGCGAGATCGTCGAAGGTGAGGTGCGCAACACCACGGAGTTTGGCCTGTTTGTTGGCCTGCCGGGCGAAATCGACGGCATGGTGCATTTGTCGGATATCGACTGGAACAAGCCCGGCGAAGAGGCCATCAAGGACTACAAGAAGGGCGAGATCGTCAAGGTCAAGGTGCTCGACATCGACCTGGAGAAGGAGCGTGTCAGCCTCGGTATCAAGCAGCTTAGCGAAGACCCGTTCCAGTCGGCGACCACCGAACTGAAGCGCGGCGATATCGTCACCTGCACCGTCACCACGGTCACCGACGGCGGGATCGAGGTGTCGACCGGCGGCGGGGCGCAAGGCTTCATTCGCCGCTCCGACCTCAGCCGCGACCGCTCCGAACAACAGCCCAGCCGGTTTGCCGTCGGTGAGAAGATCGACGCCAAGGTCACCCAGGTCGACCGCGCCACCCGCCGGCTGACCTTGTCCATCAAGGCGCGCGAGATCGACGAGGAAAAGAAGGCGATGAAGGAGTATGGGTCGTCCGACAGCGGCGCTTCCCTCGGCGATATCCTCGGCGCGGCTTTGGCCGAGAAGGAAAGGGAGACCGCGGCGAAGGAGGATAAGTAACCCAGCGGGTCACGCCCGTTGTCCCTCGCCCCCGACATTCTTGTCGACCGGCGGCGCCTCAAGCGACAGCTCACGGTTTGGCGCGTCGCCGCCATCTTGCTCGGCCTGGCTGTCGTCCTGGTCGGCGTCGGCCGGTTCGCCGGTGTATTCGAAGGGCGGCACATCGCCCGCCTGACGGTCGACGGCTTTATCTTCGCCGACGAAAACCGCAATCGAATCCTCGACAGTGTCGCCAGCGATGCGAACGTGGCGGCCCTGATCGTCCACGTGAACAGTCCGGGCGGCACCGTGGTCGGCGGCGAGGACCTTTACAACGGTCTGCGGCGGGTCGCGGCCGAGAAGCCGGTGGCGGTGGTCATGGGCACTGTTGCGGCCTCGGCGGGTTACATGAGCGCAATCGCCGGCGATCGCATCTTTGCCCGCGAATCCACCCTGACCGGGTCGATCGGCGTCTTGCTGCAAACCACCGATGTCACCCAACTCCTCGACAAGCTGGGCGTAAGTGCCGAAGCGATCAAATCCGCGCCCTTAAAAGCCCAGCCTTCACCGCTGGAACCCTTTACAGAGGCGGGCCGCGCTGCAACACGCGCGGTTGTTGAGGACATGTTCGAGTTCTTTCTCGGCCTGGTGCAGGACCGCCGGACCTTGTCCCGCGAGCAGGCGCTTCGGCTCGCTGACGGGCGGGTCTTTACCGGCCGCCAGGCGATCGACAACGGGCTGATCGACGAGATCGGCGATGAGCAAGCGGCGCGGGATTGGCTGCAAACCGCCCATGGGATCCGCCTGAACCTGCCGGTCCAGGATATCGATCCGCGCGAGGCAGGTTTCCTCCTTGGCGATTTTGCCACAGGTCTGATCGAAAAAAGCGTGGTATCCAAAGCACTTAGTCTTGACGGGTTGATTTCCGTTTGGCACCCTGAAGTTCGCTGACGGGGTTGCCGTAGCGGCCAGACGATCCACCGGCGGGCGCGCGGGTCGTCCCGAGGTCGCGTCCGGCAGTCGTCGTATGGGAGCCGCCATGACGAAGTCGGAACTCATCATGACACTGGCGGAGAAGAATCCGCACCTTTACCAACGCGACGTCGAGCGCATTGTCGCCACCGTATTGGAAGAGATTTCGGCGGCCCTCAGCCGCGGCGACCGGGTCGAGCTGCGCGGCTTCGGCGCCTTTTCGGTGAAGCGCCGCGGCCCCCGGGTCGGCCGCAACCCGCGGACCGGCGAGTCGGTGACCGTTGCCGAGAAGTGCGTGCCCTACTTCAAGACCGGCAAGGAACTGCGCGAGCGGCTCAACAAAGATCTGGACTGAGCGTCCCGCCCACGGCACATACGGGGCGGATCATGAAATACCTGCGTTGGATTGTGACCCTGCCGCTGGCCGTGGCGATCGTTGTGTTCTCGGTGAACAACCGGGTCCCCGCGTTCGTTGACCCCTGGCCCTTTGGCGAGGCGCTGACGATACCGCTCTATATACTGGTCCTTGGCGCCGCTGCGATCGGCTTCCTGGCGGGGTCGGTCCTGCAGTGGCTCGGCAATGCCCCGGGCCGGCTACAATCCCGCCGAAAATCCGGCCAGATCAACAAGCTGGAAGCGGAGTTGGGGCGGCTGAAGGATAGCCAGCCGTCCGCGGAACCACGGTCCGGACTACCCGCCACCACCCCGCCGATTGACGCGGTATAGCCCGGGCCTGTTCCCATGGAAGCATCGAAAATCGAGGCGTGGCTGCAACAACGCGCGCTGCCTCTATGGTCCGAGGCCGGTGTCGATCACGAGAGCGGCGGGTTCGTCGAATGCCTGACTCTCGACGGCGCGCCGGTTCTCGATGTACCGAAACGGTTCCGCGTGCAGGCCCGCCAGACTTATGTCTACGCCCATGCTCATCTGCTCGGCTGGGACGGCCCCTGGCTGGCGACTGCCAAGCGTGGCTTCGACTTCATGTGCACCCACTATTGGCATCCGGACGGCGGCTGGATCTTCTCGGCAGATCGCGACGGCCAGCCATCCGACAGCGTGCGCGAAGCCTACGAGCAAGCCTTCGCCCTGAACGCACTGGCCTGGTACTACAGGGCCTCCGGCGAGTCCGTGGCCCTCGACTGGGTGGGACGGACCCTCAGGTTCATTGACGAGCAACTCGCCGACGAAACCAACGGTGGCCTGCGCGAGTCGGTGCCGGACAACCTGCCCCGGCGGCAAAACCCGCACATGCACCTGTTGGAGGCGTTGCTGGCCCTGCATTGGGCGACCGGCAACGAAACCTATGTCGAACGTGCCGGGAAGCTGTTCGAACTGTTCAAGACTCGGTTCCAGGACCAAGCGACCGGTGCGCTGGGCGAGTTCTTCGCCCCGGATTGGGAACCCGCCACCGGCGAAGCGGGCCAGCTAGTCGAGCCCGGTCACCACTTCGAGTGGGTCTGGCTGCTGCAACAGTATAGCCGAGCCTCGGGCGACGACGTCTCCGCGCAACAGACGGCGCTATACGATTTCGCCGAAACCCACGGCGTCGACCGCACGGATGACTTGGCGTTGGACGGGGTACTCCGCGACGGGTCGACCCACGACGACAACAAGCGGCTGTGGGTGCAGACGGAAGCAATCAAGGCCCAGGTCGTACGGATCGAGCAAGGCCATGACGCCGCATCCGGCCGCCTGGACCGCCTGCTGGTGGGCATGTTCGGCCACTACCTGCTGGAGAACGGCGCGTGGCAGGACCATCTGCGGCGCGATCGGACCGGGTTCGCGCGGAATGCGCCGGCCAGCAGCCTCTATCACGTCTTCTTGGCGCTCGCCGAAGTGCTGCGTTTGCGCGCCGGGCGCGGCGGGTCGCCCTATCCGGATCAGGCAGGGTAGGCCATGACCATTGCGCCCTTGCCGGAGAATCCGGTGTTCGTCGCCCTCGATACGCCGAGTCTGGATCGCGCGCTCGCCTTGGCGACGAGCGTGCAGCCCCATGTCGGCGGCTTGAAACTTGGCCTGGAGTTCTACTCTGCCAACGGTCCGGCCGGCATCGCTGCGGTGGCAGAACTCGGCTTGCCGATCTTCCTCGACGTCAAGTTCCACGACATCCCCAACACCGTCAGCCGCGCCCTGCGTGCCGTCGCCACGCTCAAGCCGACCCTCATCACCATCCACGCATCCGGCGGGCCGGCGATGTTGCGCGCCGCCCGCGAAGCCTTGGCCGAGGTCGAACCCAGGCCGAGACTGGTTGGCGTGACCGTGCTGACCAGCCTCGACGACCATGACCTGCCGAGCGTCGGCCACTATGGCCCTACCTTGGCGTTGGCCGAGCGGCTGGGCGGTCTGGCGCTCGACTGCGGGCTGGACGGTGTCGTCTGCTCCCCGTCGGAGGTGACGGCCCTGCGTGACCGGTGCGGTAAGGGCTTCACGCTGGTGGTTCCGGGCGTTCGGCCGGCCGGGAGCGCCACCGACGACCAGAAACGAGTCACCACACCAGCCGCGGCGCTGGCCGCCGGCGCCGACGCGATTGTCATCGGCCGCCCGATCACCCAGGCGAGCAATCCAAAGGAAGCGGCGGCTGCGATTGCGGCTGAACTCGGCTTCACGGGCTGACATGCCCGTCGCGGCGAAGATCTGCGGTCTGACCGACGCCTCTGCGGTCGCCACGGCGGTGGAACATGGCGCCCGCTTCACCGGATTCATCTTCTTCCCGCCCAGCCCGCGCAACGTGACCCCGTCGACAGCCGCTGAGTTAGCCCAACCGATACCCGCAGATGTGACTAAGGTCGGCGTTTTCGTCGACCCGGACGACGCCAGGCTGGCCGACACCCTGGCGGCCGTGCCCCTCGATCTGTTGCAGCTGCACGGCGACGAAACCCCGGCCCGGCTGCAGGCGATCAAGGCTCGATTCGGCCTGCCGGTCATGAAGGTGATCAAGGTCGGCACAGCGGACGACTTGGCCCCGGCTGCCGGCTATATGGAGGTGGCGGATCGGCTCATGTTCGACACCCGCCCCCCGCCGGACGCCGACCGGCCCGGCGGCAATGCCGAGAGCTTCGATTGGTCGATCCTCAGTGGCCAAAGCTGGCCGAAACCCTGGTTTTTGGCGGGCGGCATCACAGCCGATAACGTGGCCACGGCGGTGGCCACGACGGGGGCCCAGCTGGTTGATATCAGTTCCGGCGTCGAGCACAGCCCGGGCCGCAAGGACCCGGCGAAGATCAAGGCTTTCCTCGACATCACCGGGCGCCTGTAGCAGTTATACGCGGCCGGCGACTGGATATGGGGACAATGGCGCAACCAAACACCTATCGGTCCGGGCCCGACGAACGCGGCCATTTCGGGATCTATGGCGGCCGCTACGTCGCCGAGACCCTGATGCCGCTGATCCTGGAGGTCGAGCAGGCCTACAACGCCGCCCAGGCGGACCCGGCGTTCGAGGCCGAATTCGACGACATGCTGCGCCACTATGTCGGCCGCCCGTCTCCCCTCTACTTCGCCGAGCGGCTGACCGAGCATTTTGGTGGGGCCCGCATCTATCTGAAGCGCGACGAGCTGAATCACACCGGCGCCCACAAGATCAACAATTGCCTGGGTCAGATCCTGCTGGCGCGCCGCATGGGCAAGACCCGCATCATCGCCGAAACCGGCGCCGGCCAGCATGGCGTCGCCACCGCCACGGTCTGCGCGCGTTTCGGTCTGCCCTGCGTCGTCTACATGGGGCAAACCGATATCGAACGGCAGCAGCCGAATGTATTCCGCATGCGGCTGCTGGGGGCCGAGGTTCGCGCCGTCCGCACCGGCACCGCGACCCTGAAGGACGCCATGAACGCGGCGCTGCGCGACTGGGTCGCCAATGTCGACGACACTTTTTACATCATCGGCACGGTGGCCGGGCCCCATCCCTATCCGGCCATGGTCCGCGACTTCCAGTCCGTCATCGGCAACGAAGTGCGCGAACAGATGCAGGCCGCCGAAGGTCGGTTGCCCGACAGTCTGGTGGCCTGCATCGGCGGCGGTTCCAACGCGATGGGCCTGTTTTATCCCTTCCTGGATGACCGGGACATCAGCATCATCGGCGTCGAAGCGGCGGGGGAGGGTGTCGAGACGGGAAAACATGCGGCCTCGCTGACCGGCGGCCGCCCCGGTGTACTGCATGGCAACCGCACCTACCTGTTGCAGACCGACGACGGGCAGATCATCGACGCCCATTCGATCTCCGCCGGATTGGACTACCCCGGGATCGGCCCGGAACATGCGTGGCTGAAGGATTCAGGCCGCGTCGAGTATGTCTCGGCGACCGATCGCGAAGCCCTTGATGCCTTTCAGCTCTCCGCGCAGCTCGAAGGGATCATCCCGGCCCTCGAACCCAGCCATGCCCTGGCCCATGTCAGCAAAATCGCCGGTGACCTGCCGGCCGACCATTTGCTGGTGATGAACATGTGCGGCCGTGGCGACAAAGACATCTTCACGGTCGCGAAGGCGCTGGGGGTCGAGATTTGACCGACCGCATCGCCGCCCGCTTCGCCGCCCTGCGCGCCGAAGACCGCGCCGGACTGGTCTCCTACCTAGTGGCCGGTGATCCGGATCAGGCCGGCAGCCAACGCCTGCTAGATGGAAAGCCGGCTGCCGGCGTCGACTTGATCGAACTCGGCATGCCCTTTTCCGATCCGATGGCCGACGGCCCCGCCATCGAGGCGTCTGCGCAGTACGCTTTGGGCGCTGGCGCCACCCTTGCCAAAACCCTGGATCAGGTCGCCGCATTCCGCCGGCACGATAATGAGACGCCGGTGGTTTTGATGGGATATTTTAACCCTATATACAGCTATGGCACGCAGTCATTCATCGAGCGTGCCGCTGCCGTCGGCGTGGACGGAGCGATCATCGTCGACCTGCCGCCCGAGGAAGACGAGGAGTTCCGGCGGCCCGCCCAACAGGCTGGCCTGCATCTCATTCGATTGGTCACGCCGACGACGATCGGGGAGCGGCTGACCACGGTCTTGGATGGCGCCTCCGGTTTCGTTTACTACGTCGCGGTAACCGGGACGACGGGGACCAAATCGGGCGAAGCGGGGGTCGTGCAGAACGCGGTGGAACGACTGAGACAAGCAACGGATTTACCGATCGCCGTCGGTTTCGGCATTCGCACGCCGCAGCAGGCGGCGGCGGTGGCCAAGTTCGCTGACGCGGCGGTGGTGGGAACGGCCCTGGTCGAAACCGTCGCACGACATCGCGACACGCCGGATCGAATGGTTGAAGCGCTACATGCCGATATCGCCGCACTGGCCGCCGGCGTCCGCAACGCGAGGCAAGGCGGATGAGTTGGCTCACCAACTTTGTGCGGCCGAAGATCCGGGCGCTCGTCGGCAAAACCGATGTACCCGACAATCTGTGGCACAAATGCCCGAACTGCGAACAGATGCTGTTCCATCGCGACTTGGAGCAGAACCTGCATGTGTGCCAGCACTGCGGGCACCACATGCGCATCTCGGCGGCCAAGCGTTTGGCCGGTCTGTTCGACGACGGTGAATACACCCGCATCGAGTTGCCGGAGGTGGTGGCCGATCCACTGCGTTTCCGCGACAGCAAACGTTACGTCGACCGCCTCAAGGAAGCGCATCTGAAGAGCCAGGAGAAAGAGGCCGTGGTTGCTGCGCACGGCACCATGGGCGGTTTCCCGGCGGTGGTGGCGGCGTTCGATTTCAGTTTCATGGGCGGTTCCATGGGTATCGCCGTCGGCGAAGCACTCATCGCCGCGGCCCGTCTCGCCAAACTGCAGGAAGCGGCGTTGATCGTTGTGCCGGCATCGGGCGGCGCACGCATGCAGGAAGGCATCCTCAGCCTCGTGCAGATGCCGCGTACCATCATCGCCATCGAAGAAGTGCGGGAGGCGGGGCTGCCTTACTTCGTCGTCTTCAGCGATCCGACCACCGGCGGCGTCTCTGCGTCATTCGCGATGCTGGGCGACATCCACATCGCCGAGCCCGGTGCAACCATCGGGTTTGCCGGCACCCGCGTCATCGAAAACACCATCCGCGAAGCGCTGCCGGAGCGTTTCCAAAGCTCCGAATACATGATGGAGCATGGCCTGATCGACATGGTCGTCCATCGCAAAGACCTGCGGGCGACGTTGATCCGGCTGATCAACCTGTTGCAACGCCCCACCCCTTCGGCGGAGATCCTGCAACTGCCAACCGCGGATCGGCCGAAACCGAACGGCGAGGACAAACCGGCGGTCAAGGGGAACGGCCATGACCCCGACGGTTGACGGCTCCGGCTCCGACGAAATCCTTGAACGGCTAACCGCCCTTCACCCGAAGCTCATCGATCTCGACCTCGACCGCGTCCGGCACCTGCTGTCGAAACTCGGCCACCCCGAACGGCAATTGCCGCCGGTCGTGCATGTCGCCGGCACCAATGGCAAGGGCTCGGTCATTGCCATGTTGCACGCGGCGCTATCCGCCGCCGGCTACACCGTCACCCGCTACACCTCGCCGCATCTGGTGCGCTACAACGAACGCATCAGCCGCAACGGAGTCCCCATCAGTGATGCCGAACTCATTGCGTTGCTGGAGGAAGTCGAGGCCGCCAACGGCGACGACCCGATCACCTTCTTCGAAATAACCACCTGCGCGGCGTTCCTGTATTTCGCCCGCGAACATGCCGACATATTGTTGTTGGAGACGGGACTTGGCGGACGGTTCGATGCAACCAACGTCGTCGACGCCCCGCGTTTGACCGCGATCACGCCCATCTCCCTCGACCATCAGGATTTCCTCGGCGAAACGCTTTACCTGATCGCCAAGGAAAAGGCCGGCATTCTTAAGCCAAATACGACGGCCGTGATTGCCGGGCAACGGCCAGCCGCCACGGATGCGCTGACGATGAAGGCCGGTGAGTGCGGTGCCAAACTTTACCGGCGCGGCGCCGACTGGAATGTGCGCCTTGAGGGGGACGAGTTCCTCTACCGGGGACGCCGTTGGGAACTGGAACTGCCGCACCCGTCATTGCCAGGGCGGCATCAGATCGACAATGCCGGGCAGGCCGTGGCCTGCCTTGAGCAGTTGCATGAGTTCGATGTTTCGATGCGGGCGATCAGCGACGGGCTGAAGACCATCGACTGGCCGGCCCGGCTCCAGCGGCTGCAGAACGGTCCCATCCTCGATCGCGTGCCGGCGGACTGGCGGGTGTGGCTCGATGGCGGTCACAACCCCGCCGCCGGACAGGCCCTGGCGCGGATTGCCACCGAATGGCAACGCGGCGGCCGTTCACCGGTCCTGGTCTTCGGCATCCAGGCCCACAAGCACGCAGCGGATTTCCTTGGACCACTGGCGCGGCATGTCCCGGTGGTCCGCACTGTCGAGATCCCCAATCAGCCGTCGTCGCTGACCGCGGAGGAGGCGGCCGTGGTAGCCCGCAAGGCCGGCATCGCCGACGTGGCGGCGGCGACCAGCGTCGAGGCGGCGGTGGCCGATCTGGCCAAGGTGATGCCAGGGCAGGCGGATATCCTGATCTGCGGCTCCCTCTACCTGGCCGGGCATGTGCTACGGAGTCACACCTGACCGGCCCAGCTAGAGGCAATTGGGCAGGCCCGGTATAATCCCGGGCATGAAGGCATCAGCGTCGGATACCCTCACCGTCGGCGATCGGGCCCCCAACTTCTTCCTGGCCGATCACCGCGACATCATCATTAGCCTCTACGACAAGGTCAAAGGCGGCCCGATCGTCGTGCTGTTGTATGGTCAATCGACGGACCCGACGGTCGCCCCGGAACTGACGGCCCTTGCCGCCGCGCTCCCCGGACTAACCGAGCACGGGGCACACGTGTTCACCATCGGCTGCGAACCGGTGGCGGCGGTGACCGAAATGCACATGGCGAACGGCTTGGGCGGCGCCTTTACGGTGGCCGATCCGGAACTCAAGACCGCCGCCAAGTTCGGCTTTGCCGAGGCGCCGATCATGTTTGTGTTGGACGCCAACCAGCATGTGGTTGCGCGCTTTGACGCCGATGGCGAGCCCATGGCCAATCGCGCCGCGGCTTGCGTGGCGGAGCAACCCCGTGCGCCGGTGCACCGGCCGGGCGCCCATGCGCCGATCTTATTGGTGCCCCACGTCTTCAGCCCCGAGGAATGCAAGCACCTGATCTCCCAATTCTGGCTGCGCGGCAATCAGGAAAGCGGCACCTACCGGGTCAAGGATGGCGTGATGGTGCACGCCCCGAACCACCAGGCGAAACGCCGGCGCGACCACCATGTCGGCGACAGCGACTTGCTAGAGCTTATCGGCGGACGTATCGGCCGCCGGGTGATTCCGGAAATCCGGCGGGCCTTTCAATCGCAGATCACCCGGGTCGAGGAGTTTAAGATCGTCTGCTACGAACCCGACCCAGGCGGATACTTCCGCGTGCACCGCGACAACACGACACCGCAAACGATGCACCGCCGCTTCGCCATGACGCTCAACCTCAACAGCGAAGAATATGAGGGCGGCGAACTGCGGTTTCCCGAATATGGTGGCGCGACGTATAAGCCGGCAACCGGCGAAGCCGCTATCTTCTCATGCAACCTGCTGCATGAAGCGACCGACGTGCGCGTCGGCAAACGCTACGTGTTGCTGTCGTTCCTGTTCGACGAAGCCGGGCAGAAACAGCGGGCAGCCTATGAAGAAGCGATGCGCCGCGGCCAGAACCGCGTCAGCCTGTAACTACAGGACCGATTCGACCCACTCGTAGAGTTGGCTGCGCGGCAGGCTGCCGACCTTCATCGAGGCGACTTGCCCGTCGCGGAACAGCATCAACGTCGGAATGCCGCGCACCCCATACTTTGACGGAGTCATCGGATTGTCGTCGATGTTCAGCTTGGCAACGGTGAGCTGCTCGCCCTTGTCGGACGCCAATTCTTCCAGGGTCGGTCCGATCTGCTTGCAGGGGCCGCACCACTCTGCCCAAAAGTCCACCAACACCGGTTTGTCGGACTTCAAGACATCGGCTTCGAACGAATCGTCACTGATCTTGACGGGGCTCATTTTTCTATCCCTACAAACACTTAGCGGCACAACGCCGGTGCCGGACCGTGCGAATGTAGGAACCGCCTGATCGCCGGTCAAGCAGCGCCGGGGCCGCTCTCACCGCCACGTGATAGATCCTGGAACGGGTCCAACAAAGCGTCGGGAAGCCGGGCCAGAACCGGTCCTTCGGTCCACAACAGCGCCGCCACGATTCGCCGCTCCGGATAGACCTGGGTGAGCAGCGCGCGGTAGGCCGCCATCTGCCGCAGATAGGCTTCCGGCGTCGCTTCGACCGACTTGGGCGCCTGCCGGTGCGACTTGAAGTCGACCACGAGGACCTCGTCATCGGTGACGACGAGACGGTCGATCTGGCCGGACACGACAATCGGCTCGCCTGCCCGGCCGTTCACCAGGCCGCTGATCGGCACTTCCGCCAGGCTGCCGGGCTGAAACACGGTTGCGAACGCCGTCGCGTCGAGAATCGCCGTCACTTCATCGATTAGCGCTTGCGCCGCCGCCTCGTCGAGCGCGGCACGCTCCCGCGCCACCAGGCGTTGCGCCGTGGCATCGCGTGGTGCGCCCGCCGGCACGTCCGGCAGCACCTCCAGCAAGCGGTGGATCAAACGTCCGCGCGCCGCCAGTGCCGGATCGGCTGGGCCCGCTGGCGACCGTGCCGGCGGGCCACCACGGACCAAATGCGACGGCGCCAGCGGCCGCGGCGGCACTGGTTCGGGTGGCGCTGGCTCCGACGCCCATCTGGGGATCGCGCCGGAATCAGGCTCGCGCGCCGGCTCGTAGGGCTGCACCGGGTCAAACTGCTCTTGAGTCAGCCGCAGCACGACCGGCACCTCTTCGCTGGCATTCAGCCGCAGTGCCGGTTCCGGAGCCTCCTGCGCCACGTCGCGCAGCGCCTGCTCGACCATGTTGTACCAGCAGCCGGCCGGCGCCTTGTTGCGCATCTGCCAGCCGCACACATAGAGCCGGTCCTCAGCCCGCGTCATCGCGACATAGAGCAGCCGGCGATACTCATCTTCTTGGGCAGCCCGCGCCGCCTTGTAGGCTTCCGTACAGGTGGCGTCGCGGTATTGCTTCGCCGGTGGCCACAGCACGACATCGTTCGAAGCGGGCCACAGCAGGCGCGGCCCGTCGGTCGGCATTTGCATAGTGTCCGGCAAGATGACAACCGGCGCCTGCAGCCCCTTCGAGCCATGCACCGTCAGCACGCGCACCCGGTCGAAGCCCTGTTCCAGATCGCGAATGACTTCGGCCTCGCCCGCCTTCAGCCAATGCAGGAACCCTTGCAGCGAGACCACATTGGTGCGCTCGAACGCCAGGGCGAGGGAGAGAAACTCGTCGATCGGGTCTTCCGCCTCGGGGCCGAGCCGGTCGAGCAGCTTGCGCCGGCCACCATTGGCCAACAGCGATGCAAACAGCTCATAGGGTCCGACATAGTCCACGCGCCGCAACAGCCCGCTCAGCGTGTCGCACGCATCGCGGCAACGCGGGTCGGCCTCCGCGCGCAACCGCAGTGCCGCCCAGACGGAACCACCACGGCCGTGGCACACATCGAACAGCTCCTCTTCGGAGAAGCCGAAGAATGGCCCCTTGAGCACGCCGGCCAGCGCCAGGTCGTCCCGTTGTTGCAGCAGAAACTCGCCGAGCGTGATGAGGTCCATCACCACCAGCTGCTCGGCCAGCACCATGCGGTCGATCCCGGCAACCGGCACACCGCGGTCTTTCAAGGCACGCACCATGTCCTCGGCAAACGCACCGCGGCGGCGGACCAAGATCATGATGTCACCGGGCCGGATGGGACGGCTGCGGTCGGGCAGCGGTTCCTCCGTGTCGAGCCAGCCGTGAATGCGCGCGGCGATCAACCGCGCCAGCCGGTTGCGCGCGTCCTCGGCCGACACCCGGTCGGTCGGCACCGCCCAGGGTTCCAGATCCGGCAGTCGCACCGCCTCGACCGGCGGCCACACTTCGACCAATCCCGCCGCGCCTTGGCGGTGGGCCAAATGCTTCAACTCGGTCTGGTCGGCCACGCCGCGCCGCGCGGCTGGCTCGGCAAACACGCGATCCACCGCCTCCAGCACCGGCCGCGTCGAGCGAAACGACATGTTGAGCTCGACATCCCGCCATCGTCGGTCGCTGGACCGCGACCGCCGGCCCAACACCTGCTGCATGCGGCGAAAGTTCTCCGGGTCAGCCCGCTGGAAGCTGAAGATCGACTGCTTGTAGTCGCCGACCGCAAACACCGTGCGGTCGCGAAAACGCTCTTCATCGCCCGCGCCGACCCCGGCGAAGAACTCTTCCGCCAACGCGCCGATCACCGCCCATTGGTCCGGGTTGGTGTCCTGGGCTTCGTCGACCAGCAAGTGATCGACTCCGCCGTCGAGCTTGAACAGCACCCAGGCGGCGGATTGTCTGCGTTCCAGCAGCCGTTTTGCCCGGAAGATCAGGTCGTCATAGTCCAGCAACCCGCGCGCGGCCTTGTGACGTTCGTAACGCTCGAACAACGCCGCAACGACATGCAGCAATGCGGCGGTTGCCTTGGCCGTCGTCAGTTTCCGGCGCTGCTCGACAAACGCCGCCAACCGCTGTTGTTCGCGCCGTAGGGAGTCATCCAGCCAAGGTGCTTCCGTCAGCACGCCCTTCGTGGCCAACCGCTTGCGTGGCGACAGATCCGGCGGCGCCGTGAGGAACGCCAGCAGGTAGCTGTCCAACAACTCGTCCCGGCGCGCCGGTCCCGCCAGCCAGGCGGCCAGCGCATTGTGTAGGCGCTGGTCGTCCTTCTTGCTGCTGGTCGCCAGTACCTGGACCGCGCGTCCCAACCCGACGCGATCAAACGCCATGTCGTCGCAGGCCTGCGCGACCGCTTGTTCAATCGACTCATCCTCCCCGACACCCAGGGTCTGGCGGACCCGCGCAATCAGCGGGTCGACGCCGCCAGCATCATCGATCAGCGCCGCAACGCGTTCCCGTTCCCGTGACAGCTCTGCCAGCAGTTGCGGATAGTTGCGTTCGTGAATGAAACCGACGACCGTGCGCAACGCATCGGCCAACGGTCCCGTCGCGCCCGCATGCAGCCAGGCGAACAGTTCATTCTGCGCGTTGTCGAGGATGGTCGCCGCATCGCGCTCGTTCATCACCTCGAAATGCGGCGGCACGCCGGCTTCCAACGGGAAGCGGCGCAGCACCGACTGGCAGAACGCGTGGATGGTCATGATGCGCAGACCACCCGGCGCCTCCAACAGCCGGGCAAACAGTCGTCGCGCCACGACGTGCTCGTCGTCGTTCGGGCGACGGCCCAGTAGCCTTTTCAGTGTGTCGGAAAGCTCGTCGTCCGCCGCGGTCGTCCATTCGCTCAGCCGGGCAATCAGCCGGTTCTGCATCTCCGCTGCCGCGGCTTTGGTGAAGGTGATGCAGAGGATGCGCTCCGGTGGCACCTCCTGCAGCAGCAGGCTCAGCACCCGATCCGTCAGCACCTTCGTTTTGCCGCTACCGGCGGAGGCGCTCACCCACGCGCTCGTACGGGGGTCTGATGCACTGCGTTGCTTCTCGTCAGCAAAGCTCAACAGCTCTTGTACGGCGCTCATACCGCATCCTCTGCGGCGCTGGCCCAGCCCGGCACGCGGGCGAGATGGATGTAATCGGAGAAACGCGGCGCAATGTCCGGCCGCGGCCGGCAGACATAGGCCGTCCGGTCGTCATCGAACGCGGCAATCAGTTTTTCCAATCCTTGCAGTGCGCTATCCGCCAGCGCACCGGGCGTTCCCTCGACCGCGATGATTTCCCCGGCCGGATCGCCGCCGCGCAAACGCCAGTAGAGCAGCGCGTCCACCTCGGCCGCGCCCAGCGCGTCGAACCCGGCGCCACGGACGATGGCCGCCTCCAACAACAATTGTGGCGCCAGCCCCGCTTCGATCTCACCCTTCTTTGGCACGGCGCCAGTTTTGTAGTCGATGATGGCCGTGCCACCGGCGGACAGGCGGTCAATCCGATCGGCTATTGCCGACAGCAGGAACGACCCGGCCGGACCGCGCAGCGCCAACTCGCCGCGGATCTCGGTGAAGGACTCGCGGATCTCGCGGCGCTGCGCTGTCTCTGTTTCGACAAACCAGTGGGCGATCCGCTGGAACCGCGGCCACCAGAAAGCCCAAACGCCCGGGCGCGCTTTCAGCGGCGCCAACACCTCTTCGCCAATTCTGTGGAGATGGGCGACGGCATCCGCGGGCAACGGCCCCGTTGGGAAGCGCCGCACGAACCGGTCCAGCACTTTGTGTACCATCTGCCCGTATTCCGCCGCGCCCGGCTCGGCGTCGATCGGGTCGAGCATCTTCACGCCGAGGATCCGCCGCGCGTAGATCTCATAGGGGTCGCGCAGCCAGCGCTCCACCTGGGTGACCGACATCTGCCGCGGCCGCGCCGCGACCGGCGGCCGTGGCGCCGGGGGACGCTCCTGCGGGGTGAAGGTCGGTGAACCGTGATCGATCCGTTGCCACCATCGGGGCCACCGGCTTTGCGCCGCATCAGCATCCGGGGCAACGATCCGCCGGACATTGTCCAACCGAGTCAGCCAGCGGCTCGTGACCGTCGGTGTCCCGTCCACCCGCTGCGCCCGGGTCAGGTAGACCTGACCAGCACCGAAGGCGATCGAGAAATCATGGGCGGACTGGCCGATGCGCCGGTCCGGCGGCGTCAAGCCGAAGGCGTGGCGCATCTGCCGGCTCATCCAGGGGTCGGCATCGGCTTCCGGTGGCCAGGTCCCTTCGTTCAGACCGCCGAGGATCATCACATCATACTGCTGTAGACGCGCCTCCAGCGGGCCGAGGATGGTCAAGCGCGGGTGTTTGCCATAGCGGGGCCGCACCACCTGCCCGGCCATCAGCGCGTCCAGCAACGCTGGATAACGGTGTGGGGCAACCGGTGGTGCCGCACCCGCCGCCTCGCGGGTCTCCGCGACCAGGGTGGCCGCCGCTTCACCGGCCTCGTCCGCCCACAACCGGGTTTGACCGCGCGCGTCCCCCGCCAGCCGTTCGGCAAAGGTAAGATGTGCCGCCAGCAGGTCGCCCAGGGCCTGGCTCTCGCCAGCCATCAGCTCCTGCATCGGCTGGGCGGCGGCGCGCCAGTCTTCCGCCCAGGTGACCAATTCATCAGTGTCTTTGGGTAACGCCCGCAGCGCTTCAATCAGCCCGTCAAAGCCGGGGGCGGGTCGGGGACCACGCAGCACCGTTCGTTCCAGCCGCCGCACCCTGGCGCGGAGATCGCCGGGCGGTTCGCCGCCCTGCGCCAGCGGATGCTTCAGCATGGCGAGCAGCGGGATCGGCGCAAACCGCTCAGCAAAGGCGCGCGCCACCAGCCGCAGGAACAGACCCGGCGGCGTGTCCGCCAGTGGTGTGCCGGCGGAATCGTCGATCTCGATCTGCCAACGCGACAGCTCCGCGGCCACTCGGCGCGCCAACTGCCGGTCCGGCGTGACCAGGGCGCAGGTCAGATCGCCGCTGCCCGCCGCCAACACACCACGCATGATCAGCGCAATGACGCCCGCTTCTTCCTGGTCGGTGGCGCAGTCGATGCGTTCGATACTGTCCCACGCTTGTGCCGGGATCGATGTCAGTTGCTTCGGATCGCCGGTGGTATCGGCCGGGCGCATGATCTCACGCAGCAGTTGGAGTCTGTCCGGCCGCCGCGTCAGCGTCTGCGCCCAGTCGCGCGGCAACGGCCAGTCGGCAATCCGGTCCCGGGACAGGTCCAGGCGCGCCAGCAACTGCGCCAACTGGTATTGCGGGTGCGCCGATCCCACAACACCCCAACTCTCATCGTCGAGATCGCGGTCGAGCGCCGGCAGCACGACGGCGCCCTGCTCAAGCTGCGCCACCACCTGCAACAAGCCGGCGGTCGCCGGCACACTGCCGGTGCTGCCCGCGGCAATGACCGGTGCCGCCGGCGGATCGGACCGCCAGCGTGCCGCCAGACGGTGCAGCCGTGCGTTGCGGTGTGCAACCGGATCGACCTGTCCTGTGTCCGCCAATATGGCGGGCCAGTGATCCGTTAGCACGGTGAGGAACTGAAGTGTGACCTGCCAATGCTCGGCATACTCGCTCGGCACCAAGTCACGCAGCCCGTCAAACGACAATTGTTCCGTTTGCACCTGATCCAACAGATGCGCCAGCGCACTCGCCAGGCGCACCGCCTGGTCGATCGATATGTCTTCGTAGGCAAAGGCGCCGGCGCCACGCGCAGCCTTGACATGGGCTTCGATCAGCCGCGCCAGCAACAGTTCGCGGCGCACCGCGCTAATCGGTGAGGGCTCGTCGGTCGGATCAGGGAAGCCGACACTACCAGTCTCACCTTCATCGATATCGCCGAGCGGGATCAGCCGCGGCAACAACAGCGCGCGGCCCTCGGAGCGGCGCAGGAACGCCTCCTGCACCGCCCGGCAGCCGCGCCGCGTTGGCAACAGGATCGTCACGCGGCCCAGGACAAGCGGGTCGTCGATCCTGGCGTAGTTTTCCAGCACCCCGGCTGCCAGGCAGTCGGCGAACGGCAAGTCGGCGGCGATGGTGTAGACGCCGCTCACGCCGGGTGGGGCAGGTCGGCCAACCGGTTGGTCCAGTCCTCGCCACCGCGTATCACAACGCGCCGCCGATCTTCATCTGGGACGAACATCAATTCGATCTCGAGATGGTTCGCCGGCAACAGCCCTGCAAGACGTTCCGGCCATTCGATGAAGCTTATGCCGTCACTGAAAGCCTCGTCGATGCCGATTTCGATAGCTTCCTGCGGCACCGACAGACGGTACAGATCGAAGTGCCAGATACGGCGGTCACCGATATCGTACATCTGGGCGAGGGTAAAGGTCGGGCTCGGCACATCCTCGGTCCAACCCATGCCGCGCAAGGCAGCCCTGACGAAGGTGGTTTTGCCTGTGCCAAGATCGCCGCGCAAGGCGATGACGTCGCCGGCATTGGCACAACGCAGCACGTGAACCGCGACAGACTCCAACTCCGGCAAGCCGAGCTCACGGGAGAGAACCTCGCCCATTGCTAAGAAGCGACCGCCCGCGTCTCCGCTCCGTGGGTCGCTGGCGAAATGGGTACATGGCAGGTAACGGTCGTGCCGCTGTCGGGCTCCGATCGTAGATCGACCGTGCCGCCATGCAGCTCGATGAAACTCTTGACGAGGCTAAGACCGAGCCCGGCACCCGCACCCATTTGCCGGGTCATCGTCTTGCCGCCATGCTCAAACTTCTCGAGCACCGTCGCCTGCCGATCCTCCGGTATGCCGACACCGGTATCGCCGATCGCGAAGGCGATGCTGTCCTCCACTTTCCAGGTGCGCAGCGCGATGGTGCCACCGGCCGGTGTGAACTTGATGGCATTGCTGACCAGGTGGAACATGACCTGTTTCAGCCGGCGTTCATCGCCCACCATCAAACCAATATTATCTTCGCATTCCAGTTCGAACCGCAACTTGTTCTGCCGGGCGCGCTCCCGCGCCAGCGTATGCACGGCGTTCAGCATGTCATGAATGTCGAATTGCTGTAGCTCCAGTTCCATATAGCCGGCTTCGATCGTCGCCAGGTCGAGGATGTCGTTGATGAGTTCGAGCAGTGTCTGACTCGACTGCACAATGGCGCCGCAGTATTCCGACTGCCGTTCGTTCAGCTCGCCAAACATGTCGCCGCCCAGGATCTCGGCAAACCCGATGATCGCATTCAACGGTGTGCGCAGTTCGTAGGAGACGTTGGCAATGAACTCGGTTTTGAGCTGATCCGCGGCCTCTAGCGCCTCAGTCCGCTCACGCAGCGCCTGTTCGACTTTGTAGCGGTCCGTCACATCGATGTAGGAGAGCAAGACCATGCCATCCGGCAACGGCACGGTGGCGTACTCCAGCACCGATCCGTCGGACCGTTTCATCCGTCCGCTCCGCGGTTCCCGCGCGGTCAGCCGCTCAATGATCTGGTCGCGCCGGGTCTCCCAATCGTCGGACGCCGTGAATAGGGAACGGCACTTGTCCACCAAGCCGGCGATGTGCGGCTCTCCGAGCAAGTCGGCGTCGGAAAACTCCCACAGGCGGGCGTAGGCGGGATTACACAGTTTCAGGCGCCCGTCGGCGCCAATCAGCGCGACACCCTCGTACAGATTGTCGAGCGTGCGGCGCTGCACCTCGATCAAGGTGTTGTAGCTGCGTTCGAGCGTCAGGCTATCGGTAACGTCCTCATAGGTGAACAACAGGCCGCCAAACGGATGCGGCGAAACGCGTTTGCGGAGGGTTCGGCCGTCAGGCAGGTGCACCAGATCCTCGACCGGCGCCATGAGCGAGGTGAACAGCCGCTGCTGGTCCGCCTTGAATGCTCGAAAATCGACATACTCGGGCAGACGGCGCTGTTCCCGCAGATACTCAAGCTCCTCGTCCAGCGTCGGCTCGCTGTCGAGCCATTTAGTATCGCTCTCCCACAGATGGGCGTAGGCCGTGTTGTAGAACGTCAGCCGGGTCGCGGCGTTGTAGATGGCGATGGCGACGGCAAGGTTCTCCAACACGTCGGCATGCGCTGCGATGTGCCGTGACAGGTCGGTCTGCGCGTCCTCGAGCTGGGAGTAGTCCAGCGCAAATCCCACCACGGCACCGGCACCAGTCGGCACCTCATGGAATTGCAGCAGCCGCCGCTGCCCGCCGACCACCAGATGGCCGTTCTCCACCTGCTCGGATCCGCTCGACAGCGCCAGTGCCGCCAGTTCGTGCGCTCTGGTTTGGCGGGTCGAACCGCCGAGCTCCAACGGCGTCGGCAGCGCGTCTTCTTCCGCGTTCAGTGCCCGTAGCAGCGCCGCGTTATAGCCTTCGACCGACAAATCATCGCCGCGGCGCCACACCGGCACTGGGAGGGCGTTCAGCATGTCTTTCAGCGATTCGGACTCGCGCTGCGCCAGTTCGATCAGCACGTTGGTTTCCGACCGCCGCGAGGCTTCGTCGGTCGCATCCCGCACCCACATGACATCAAGCGGCGCGCCACGCGCCCGCCGGCCATCCATGCGGATGGCGCGCCCGCCATCCTCGGTCGTCAGGATGACGGAGAACGACTCGCCACGCTTCCGCAGTGACGCGGTCAGCCGTTCCAGTTCGTCCTGATCGGACTGACTGAACTGTGCCTTCAAGGCCGCGAAGTTGACCTTGCCATCGGGATCGGCCAACGCTTCGCGCAGACCCGCCGAGGCATGAACTTGCCCATCGTCGAACCAGGCAATGTAGCCGCCGGGCAGGCAGTCTAGTGTCGACCGCGCCACTTGCGCGTTGGCAGTCGCAAGCGCAAGTTGGCGCCGGACCCGCCGCATTTGCACGACCAGCCATGTGAGGCTGGAGACAACCAGCCCCAGCGCTAGGACATTGATCAGCAGTATGGGCGACACGACCCCTCTATCGGCAGGCCTCCTGCCTTTGTCGAACCGGCTGCCGCGGCAAGTCTAGTAACGGTAAGACTCGGGCTTGAACGGACCTGGTACCGGTACGCCGATATACTCTGACTGTTTGTCAGTCAACTTCGTCAACGTAGCGCCGACCTTATCCAAATGCAGGAGCGCCACCTTCTCGTCCAGGTGCTTCGGCAACACATAGACTTGGCGTTCGTAGGCGCTGGGGTTGGTCCATAGCTCGATCTGCGCCAGCACCTGGTTGGTGAACGACGCGCTCATGACGAAGCTCGGATGCCCGGTCGCGCAGCCCAGGTTTACCAGGCGGCCTTGCGCCAGCAGGATGATGCGCTTGCCATCCGGAAACTCGATCTCGTCCACCTGGTCTTTGATCGGGTGCCACTTGTGATTCCGTAGCGCGTCGACCTGCACCTCGGAGTCAAAGTGGCCGATGTTGCAGACGATGGCGCGGTCGTGCATGTCGCGCATATGGTCGATGGTGATCACGTCGACATTGCCCGTCGCGGTGACGAACACATCGCCGCGCGGCGCCGCCTGTTCCATGGTGACGACCTCGTAGCCATCCATCACCGCCTGCAGCGCACAGATCGGATCGACCTCGGTCACCAGCACCCGGGCCCCGGCGCCACGCAAGGATTCGGCCGAACCTTTGCCGACACCGCCATAGCCGCAAACGACCGCGACCTTGCCGGCCAGCATCACATCGGTGGCCCGCCGGATGCCGTCGACCAGGCTTTCGCGCGTCCCATACACATTGTCGAACTTCGACTTGGTCACTGAATCGTTGACGTTGAAGGCCGGCACCTTCAGCAGCCCGTCGCGTGCCATCTCATAGAGGCGCTGCACGCCGGTGGTCGTCTCTTCGCTGACGCCGCGCACGTCGTTCATCAGGTCGCCGTGCTTGTCGTGCATGATCGCGGTCAAGTCGCCGCCGTCATCCAGCAGCATGTTCGGCCGCCAGCCGTTCGGCCCGACGATGGTTTGCTCGACACACCACCAATACTCTTCTTCCGTCTCGCCTTTCCAGGCGAACACCGGCACGCCGGTGGCGGCAATCGCCGCGGCGGCCTGGTCCTGGGTCGAGAAGATGTTGCAGGACGACCAGCGGATCTCCGCGCCCAGCGCGGTCAATGTCTCGATCAGCACGGCGGTCTGAATTGTCATGTGCAGACAGCCGGTGATACGTGCGCCCGCCAGCGGTCTCTGCGCGCCATACTCCTCGCGCAATGCCATCAGGCCGGGCATCTCGGTCTCGGCGATAGCGATCTCTTTCCGGCCCCAATCAGCAAGGGCAATGTCCGCGACTTTGTAGTCGACCGCACTCATCTCAAATCTCCCGGAAAACAAGGAACGCCAGCGCATCCAACGTGCGCGTGGGGGCTATATCAGATCAAGCCTTTACGCGGCAAGCGAGCTCAATCGGGCTAGGTATCTTCATGGAAACCGGCTTCAACCAGGGCCGCAAGTGCCGCGACCGCGGCCTCCGCTTCCTCGCCGGTGGCCATAATCTCGATCCAAGCGCCTTTGGCGGCGCCCAGCAGCATCAACCCCATGATCGAAGTGCCCGGTACTTTCAACTCGCCTTTGGTGACTTCAACAGCCGCGTCGAATTGCTCGGCCACGCGGACGAACTGCGCGGCCGCGCGGGCGTGCAGGCCTTTTTCGTTGGCGATTTGCACCTTGCGGGACGCCAAACCCGAATGACTGCCCACCTACCCCTTCTCGGCCAACAGCGCGGACGCGACCTCTATGTACTTTCGGCCTGATTCGCGGGCGATCTCCACGGCTTCGGTAATCGGCTTGTCATTGCGGACGCTGGCCAGCTTGATCAGCATCGGCAGGTTGGCGCCGGCGATCACCTCGACCGACCCCTCGTCCATGACGGAAATGGCGAGGTTGGACGGCGTGCCGCCGAACATGTCGGTGAGGATGATGACGCCTTTGCCGGAATCGACCTTGCGCACCGCCTTCACGATCTCTGCCCGGCGCTGCTCCATATCGTCGTCGGGGCCAATGCTGACGGTGGCGGCGTGGGACTGGGCGCCGACCACATGTTCCAGCGCCGCGAGAAACTCACGGGCGAGTCCGCCATGGGTAACCAGGACTATGCCGATCATCGGCTAGCTCTGAGGAAGCAGAGCCTGCTCCAGGTCCCGATGGCCGATGGAGCTGGCATAGCCGGCGTCGCGCAGCCAGGTGTGCAACGCCTCCGCCGTGTAGACCGAGCGATGCTTGCCGCCGGTACAGCCGACCGCAATCGACAGGTAGCTCTTCCCTTCCTGCAGGTAGCGGGGCAGCAGGACGGACAGCAGGTCGGTAAGACGCGCGAAGAACGTCGCATAACCCCCATCTTCCGTGATGTAGGTGCCGACCGGTGCGTCGAGCCCCGTCATCGGCCGCAGCTTCTCATCGTAGTGGGGATTTCGCAGAAAGCGAACGTCGAAAACGAGGTCCGCGTCGCGCGGCAGGCCATGGCGGAACGCAAAAGAGCTGACGAACACCCGCAAGTGTTTCTCGCGCTTGTCGGCGAAGTTCTCCTGCACCCGCCCGGCAAACTCCCGCGCTGTCGTGGCGCTGGTATCGATGACCAGATCGGCGGCGTCCCGCAGCGGCGCCAGCATGCGCCGTTCCTCGTCGATCCCGTCAGCGGCGCTGCGGTCGCCGGCCAGCGGATGCATGCGGCGGGTTTCGGTATAGCGCCGCCGCAAGACCTCATCCTCACTGTCGAGATACAGCAGGTCGATCCGGTGATTGCTTTGGGCACGTAGCCGGGAGAGGGCCTGGATGAAGCCGCCGACATCGAAACCCCGGCTGCGGATATCGACGCCAACCGCTAGTCCCCGGTTCGGCGGCGGGCCCTGCATGACCAGGCTCGGCACCAGGCGCAGCGGCAGATTGTCGACAGCCTCATAGCCGATATCTTCCATCGCCTTGAGTGCCGTACTGCGGCCCGCACCGGACATACCGGTCACGATGACGATCCGCTCGTTGTTCCCGCTGGCCGGAGTCTCTTGGCTCATCGCCGTTCCTTTTGCTTGTCGTCGAGGTTTGACAGGACCAATCTGATTTTAGCGGGCGCCGAGGATTCGTGGCCCGCCAGGCGAATGCCTCTGACAGCGGCGCCGAGCAACGCGACATCCGTTTCGTCCGGCATCCGCTCGATCTCATCGGTGGTGACCAGGTCGACCACCAGATCCACCCGCGTCGGCCCGGACGGCCGCACCGCCACGATACCAATGCCCCGCACTTCCATTTGCCCGGCGATGGCGCCCGGCGCGGACACCACGACCTCCGGCCCGCGCCGCTGCAGCAGCGATTGGTCGTCGGCGATCAGCCGCGCACCTTGATCGATCAGCCGCAACGCCAGATCGGATTTGCCCGACCCCGAGGGCCCGCGGAGCAGCACACCGGCCTCGCCGACCGCGACGGCGGTCGCGTGGACCAAAGTCTGCTCGTCCGGCCGGCCAGGCCCCGATTTTGTCAAAGCCGCTCGTGCCATGTTAGGAGGCGCCCATGTTCGCCGAGCTGGTCGCAATTATCCTGCCTGTCGTCGCAATTGTCCTGCTGGGCTATGCCTGGCAACACGGCGGCGGGCAATTTGAAGCCGAGTTTGTCACGCGTCTCGTCACGATGATAGGGACCCCATGTCTCATTTTCGCGACACTGACGCGCCTCGAGGTTTCGCCCGCCGCCTACGGCCAGATCTTGCTGGCCGGATTACTGATTGTGCTTGGCTTGGGTCTGCTCGGCGCGCTGGCGTTGCACCTGCTGGGGCTGTCCCAACGCGCCTTCCTGCCGACCATATTGCTGCCGAACGCCGGCAATCTCGGTCTGCCGCTCAGCCTTTTCGCCTTCGGCGAAGAAGGGTTGGCGCTGGCCATCGTCTTCTTTTCGATCATCGCCATCCTGCAATTCACCGTCGGCCAGGGCATTGCCGCCGGTGCCATGTCGCCCGGCCGCATCCTGCGGACGCCGATCATCTATGTGCTCGCGCTGGCCGCCGTAGTCGTGGGAACGGGCATGCCGGTCCCGCGCTGGTTGGACAATACCGTCACGCTGTTGGGCGGCATTGCCATTCCGCTGCTCCTGCTTGGTCTCGGTAGCGGTTTGGCGCGGTTCCGGCTGCCCCAACTCCGGGTAAGTGCGACCGTTGGCGCGTTGCGGTTGGCCATTGGCTTCGTTGTGGCCGTCACCGTCACCCAGCTCATGGGTTTGGACCGGGTCGCCAGCGGCGTGCTGATTATCCAGACGACCGCACCGGCGGCGATTTTCAACTACCTCTTCGCCCAGCTGTACGACAACCGCCCAGCTGAGGTTGGTGGCACCGTCTTCGTCTCGACGGTCATGTATTTCCTGTTGCTGCCGCTGCTTTTGATCTGGGTGCTTTAGCGCGCCGGTTCCGCCGCCGGCAGCTCGACGACAAAGCGGGCACCGAGCACCCGGCCGGCCATATCCAGCCGGTTCTCCGCCCAGATCTGGCCGCCGATCGCCTCGACGATCTGCCGCGAGATGCTGAGGCCCAAGCCGGAGTGCTTGCCGAACCCGCCGGGCTGCCCATCCGGGCGATCCGAGTAAAAGCGGTCGAAAATCCCGTCGAGCTTGTTGGGTGGGATCCCGGGTCCTTCATCCTCGATCACCACGCGGACGACGTCATCCTGCCGCCACGCGTGGCAGGTGATGGTGGTGTTGGGCGGACTGAAAGACAGGGCGTTGCTGATGATGTTGCGGAACACCTGGCCCAACCGGCCTTCCAGGCCGCGGACCGTCAACCCGACACCCGGCGGCACCTCCATTTCCAGCCGCGCGGCCTTCTCGTCCGATGTCGCGCGCTCGATCTCCACCAGGGCCGACAGCAACTGGCGCAGATCCACCGGTTCGGGCGAGAGCCGACTTAGCTCGGCATCGATTCGCGAAGCTTCGGAGATGTCGCTGATCAGCCGGTCCAACCGCTGCACGTCTTCCAGAATGATGCTCATCAGCCGCCGCTGCTGGTCCGGGTCGGTCACCCGCGCCACCGTCTCCACGGCGCTGCGCAGCGAGGTCAGCGGGTTCTTGATCTCATGGGCGACGTCGGCGGCGAAGCGTTCGATGGCATCCATCCGGTCCCACAGCGCCGTCGTCATGCCACGCAGGTCGCGGCTCAGGTCGCCAATCTCGTCGCCGCGGTTGAGGTCGGGGATCTCCGCCTGCCGTCCATGTGCCCGTTGCACCCGCTCCGCCGCCGCCGCTAGGCGGCGCAATGGCCGGCCGATCGTCCCGGCCAGGTACATGGACAGCAGAATCGTCACCCCGAGCGCGACGGCAAACACCCGCAATATACTCATGCGGACCGCGCGCAGCCCGGCTTCGATCTCCGAACTATCCGTCGAGAGCATCAGGGCGCCGAGCACCTGTTTGTAGCGCTGCACCGGCACTGCGACGGAGATCACCATGCCGCCGGCGGTATCATCGCGGACCGCCGCCATGCCTTGCCCGAACAGCGCGCCTTCGACTTCTTGGTAATCGACCGCCGTTTGCTGCGGCAATTCGCGGTAGGCCGGGAGCTCGGTGCGTCCGGGCAGCCAATTGACTGCCGCGTCGAACATATCGTTGAGCAAGCTGGCGAACGGCCGTTCCTGTTGTGGCGGCGGCAGAGCCTCAACCCGGACATGGCCGCGCGGCGCCGCCAGGTCCCGCGTATCGGACAGCAAGCCGCCTTCCGACGAAAACAACCGCGCCCGGGTGGCGGTCGGCGCGGTCAGCCGCCGCAGCAGTTCGCCGGACCGCGCCGGCTCCAGCCGCTGACCGACCCCTGGCGTGTTAACGACGGCGCTGGCGCCGATCGCCCCGGCAAAGATCTCGCCCTGCACCCGCAAGGCTTCGATCTTCTGATTGATGAGACTCTGTTGGTATTGCTCGAGGAAGAAAAACCCGCCGATCGGCACGGCCAGCACCAGCAAGTTGATGGCCAGAATCCGGCGAGTTAACGAACTTGTGAAGAACCGCAGTCGACGGGATAGACGCGACGCCCGGGGTTCGCCGGCACGCGCCGCAGCCGCTCTCGGCGCTGCATGCGTCGCGTTGCGAAATCCACCATGTTCGACGTCGACCGCCATCAATCTCCGGCGTTGGCCCCTTCTTTGTAGCGGTAGCCGATCCCGTACAGCGTTTCGATCTGGGCGAACTCGGGGTCGGATTCCTTGAACTTCTTGCGCAGCCGCTTGATGTGGCTGTCGATGGTCCGGTCATCGACATAGATGTTCTCGCCATAAGCGGCGTCCATCAGCTGGTCGCGGCTCTTCACGTGCCCCGGCCGCGTCGCCAGCGCCTGCAGAATCAAGAACTCGGTGACGGTGAGACTGACTTCCTCGCCCCGCCACGTGCACAGATGCCGTTGCGGATCCAGGGTCAGGTTACCGCGGACCACGACCTTGTCGCCGCTTGGTTTGCTGACGGGCTGGTCCAGCTCACTGCGGCGCAATAGCGCGCGAATCCGTTCGATCAACAGGCGCTGGGAGAAGGGCTTCGTGATGTAGTCGTCGGCGCCCATCCGCAGGCCTAACACCTCGTCGATCTCATCGTCCTTCGAGGTGAGAAAGATGATCGGGATGCTCGAGGTTTGCCGCAGCCGCCCTAGCAACTCCATGCCATCCATCCGCGGCATCTTGATATCCAGGACGGCCAGATCGACGGGCCGCGAACTAAGGCCGCGCAGGGCTTCGTCCCCGTCAGCGAAGCTCCGCACGCTGAAACCCTCAGCCTCCAGCGCCATCGACACTGAGGTGAGGATGTTCCGGTCATCGTCGACAAGCGCGATCGTTTGGCGCATGGTGTTATCTCTCGGTCCTGATCCACATTTGGCCGGACCCTGACCGACCATTGTGGCGCCTTTGCGACTATCCCATGGACAGCTGCCGCAACCGACTGACGACTATAGCATTTCCGCGGGCCGGCTGCCCAAAAGTCGCCAAATGCGACGGTCAGTCACATTGTTAACCTTACCAACGAAGGGCTTATAGCACCCCATGCGCCGCCGGTTCGACATTGCAGCGGGACTAGTGCTTCTGGCCGTTCTGGGGGTCGGCGGCTGGCTGTACTGGTCGGCCCAGGCCGGGGACGGCCTGCGCCAAGGCCTGGTTTCCAGCGTGTCGGTGGGTGGGCCTTTCACCCTGCAAGACACTGCCGGCGAGACCGTCACTGAGGCCGATTTCCGCGGCCGCCACATGCTGATCTACTTCGGCTACACATTCTGTCCGGACGTGTGCCCAACCGAACTGGGAAACATCTCGGTCGCGCTCAACATGTTGGAGCCGGAGGTGGCGGAACAGGTCACGCCAATGTTCATCACCATCGATCCGGAGCGTGACACGCCGGACATCCTGGCGGAATACGTGCCGCTGTTTCACGAGAACTTGGTCGGGCTGACCGGTACCCGTGAGCAGATCGATCAGGTCGCGCAGCAGTACCGGATCTTCTTCCGCAGAGTCGAAGACCCCGACTACACCTACTACCTGATGGACCATTCCTCCTTCGTCTACTTGATGGACGAAAGCGGCGAGCTGGTGTCGATGTTCGCTTACGGCACCGAGCCCGAAAGTCTTGCCGAAACCATCGGCGCCAGCGTGCGGGGCGAGCAGCCCGGCGTCTAACCCGGCGCATTCTAGACCAAGAACTCAATATCCGATGTAAAGGTCGGACCTTGCCGGTGCCGCATCGACAGGACGCTCGTCCATGTCAGGATACCGTGACTACTCCGCCACCCACTCTTGGCTGGACGCGACATCGTCGCCATACATGAGGTCGTCGGCGATGCGCTCGAGCACCGAGGCGTAGGTCGAAAATCGACCGCCATCTGGTTCGGTCTTCGCGGCCGATCGGAATTCACGCGAAAGGTACTGCAGCATACCGGCGTGGCTCACGTAGTACTGCGACATGGCAGGAGGCTCACAAAATGATTCTTGGCCTGACTTCCAGGCTAATACACGGGTGTCCGTTTTTTGAAGAGACTTTGACTAACAGGAATAAGGTAGGAGAAATACCTCGAATGATCGAGCGTAGCTGCGGCGCCTATTGCCAGTTCTGCGGCACGGCCAATGCAGCCTCACGTTCCGCCTGAATCACCCGTAGCAGATCGGTCCAACGATGCTTGCGGCAGGTATTGATGGCCGCCAACAAACCGATTTCCCGGCACAAGGCGCGCGGGTCGGGTTTCTCGACCAGTTGGTTCTTGGGGTCGTCGGCCGGCGTCGTGATAGGCAGCTCAACAACTTCTTGGATGACCGGAAACACCGCCTCGCCACGACCGACGGCATCCAACAGGCTCAGTAATTCCTGGCTGGAACAGTCTTTCGCAATAAATGCGGCGGCGCCCGCGGCGCGGGCGGCGCGAATCTGATCGGCCTCGGGCTCGTTACCCAGGATGACGATCAGTGCGCGCTCAAAGCGTTGGTGGGCACGCTGCACATGCTCTGCCAGGTCCTGGCCGGGATTCCCCGCGTCCAACAACACCAAGACCGTCTGGTCGGTGGAGAAACTATCGATAGCTTGAATGCTATCCCACTGCCCTACGACATTGTGGCCAGCCTGCGCCAAAACACTCCGAAGACCCGCACGGAATAGTCGCTCGGGCGAAACGAGAGCAGTGATGAAAGCTTGCATTCCAAGTCCCCGCCTTTTGAGATCGTCCCTGCTGCAATATAGCTATAGAGCCCGCGTGGTATTAACCGTTTGTATCCAACAGCACCAAAATATATTCAACTTGGAGTTAGAAACAATTCTCCAGAGTGACTATTGCCATCTACCCCGATTGGTATCGATCTTCTATCATAATGGTTGAAACAAAGGGATAAGTGCCAGGCTGTCCGCGTTTCCTTCCAGAAAAAGATTGGCCTCAGAGATTAATCATTACAAGACAAAGACGCGGACTAGGTTGGGGATAACCAAGAAAACACCCGTTTCCGTGGCATAACTGAGACATGAATCATCATCCGGCAGTAGTTTGCTCGAATCGATTCAGTCGCGAAGACAAATAACAGTTAGTGCGCTTGGTCCCAGTTATCGCCGACACCTGCATCGACGACCAGCGGCACTGATAGTTGCAACACCGGGAGCGCGGCGCGTTCCATGATGGTGCGAACGCCGGCCACAACCCCGTCCACATCGGCCTCGGGGACTTCAAACAACAGCTCATCATGCACCTGCAGCAGCATCTTTGAGTCCGCCGACAGTTCCTGCAGCACCGGCGGCACACGCAGCATTGCCCGTTTGATGATATCGGCGGCCGATCCTTGGATGGGCGCGTTGATGGCTTGGCGTTCGGCGAACGCGCGGTGCGTTGGATTGCGGTCCTTGATGGCGGCGAGGTGAATGCGCCGGCCGAACAGGGTTTCGACATACCCCTTCTCCCGCGCGAACAGTTTCGTCTGGCTCATGTAATCGCGAATGCCGGGATAACGTTCGAGGTATGCCTGGATGTAATCCTGCGCTTCGTTGCGCGGTATACCGAGGTTACGCGCCAACCCGAACGCGCTGATCCCGTAGATGATCCCGAAATTGATCGCCTTGGCGCGCCGGCGCATCATCGGGTCCATGCCCTCCACCGGCACACCGAACACCTGCGACGCAGTCATCGCGTGGATGTCCGCCCCGTTCCGGAACGCCTCGATCAGCGGCTCGATGCGCGCCACGTGCGCGACGATACGCAACTCGATCTGCGAGTAGTCGCAGGAGACAAGCTTGCAGCCGGGCGCCGCCACGAAGGCCTCGCGAATCTTGCGGCCTTCCTCAGTCCGCACCGGGATGTTCTGCAGGTTCGGATCGTTTGAGCTCAACCGGCCTGTCTGAGCGCCGGTCATCGAGTAGCTCGTGTGGATCCGGCCAGTCTGGCTGTTGACCTCGCCGATCAGCGCGTCCGTGTAGGTCGATTTCAGTTTTGCCAGCTGCCGCCAATCGAGAACCGTGCGCGGCAAGTCATGCCCGGCCGCCGCCAGATCCTCCAAGATGTCGGCCCCGGTCGAGTACGCACCCGTCTTGCTCTTGCGCCCGCCTGGCATACCCAGCTTGCCGAACAGGATTTCGCCCAACTGCTTCGGCGACCCGACATTAAATGACTCGCCGGCAAGCTCATGTGCCTTGCTCTCCAGTGACTCGATCCGCCCGGCGAAGTCCTTGCTCAGCCGTTGCAGCCTGCCACCATCGACCCGCACGCCGGCCCGCTCCATGTTGGCGAGCACGGTGACCAAGGGACGTTCGATCGTTTCGTAAACGGTCGTCAGTCCTTCACGAATAAGACGCGGCTGCAACTCGGACAGAAGCCGCCGGCAATAGTCCGCCGCCTCAGCTGCTACCGGCAACATCTGTTCGACGGTCAGGTTGTTTGTGCGAAGCCGGTTGCGGCCCGAACCCAGCAACGGCTTCAACTCAGCGGTCCGATGGTCGAACGCGCGGTCCGCCAAGTCTTCCAGCTTGTGGGATTGGCGGCCGCCATCCAGCACGAAGGACATGACCATCAGGTCGTGCACCGCACGCGGCGCCTGGCGCGCGTCCGCATCGCCGTGACGCGTGTACTCGTGCCAGAACGTCAACAGCCCCGGCTTGATGTTGTGGCCGACCTTGATGAGGGCCGGATCCTCCAGTGCTTGCCGCAACGCCGCGAACACTCGATCCGGCGGGAGACCCGTCGCGGTCGGTGCAGACAGCGCCAGGTCACCCTGGTCTTCCACCCCATGCTCGATCCCGACGTAGTACGCACGGCCGGGCGCCGGTGATAGCGCAATGCCGGCAAGGCGTGCGGCCGCCGGCCGCGCATCGTTGTCGGCGGCAAAGAACGCCATGCCGAGCAACCCCGACTCCGTTGCCTCGGCAAGCACAGCCTCGAGCGCCGCCATGTCGCTGACGGCACTGTAATCGGCACTCACATCCGTCTTCTCGGCGGCGGCGGTTTCTGCCGGATGCTCGTCGATCAGCCCCTCGGTAAACCAGCGCAGTTTCATGCGCTCGTGGATAACGCGGAAACCCTGCTCTTCGAGGAACGCACCCAGGACTGCCGGGTCCGACCTCGTACGCCCCAAATCCGTCAACGGCACGTCAACTGGAACATCGTCTTTCAGCACCACCAGATCGCGGCTGACGCGCGCCTGGTCCGCGAACTCGATCAGCGACTGACGCCGTTTCGGCTGCTTGATCGTCTCCGCCTGGTCGAGGATGGATTCAAGATCGCCAAATTGATTGACCAGCAGCGCGGCTGTCTTGACCCCGATGCCCGGTACGCCAGGCACGTTGTCCACCGAGTCACCGGCCAGTGCTTGCACGTCGACCACCTTGTCCGGTGACACGCCGAACTTCGCTTCGACTTCCGGCGCGGCGATCACCGCGTTGTTGCGCATCGGGTCCATCATCGTGATCCCGTCGCGCACCAGCTGCATCAGGTCTTTGTCCGACGAGACAATCACCACCTCGATGCCGGACTCCGCCGCCTGACGCGCATAGGTGGCGATCAGGTCATCCGCTTCGAAGCCCCGCTGTTCGACAACCGGCAGGTTGAACGCGCGCGCCGCTTCCCGCACCAGCGGAAACTGCGGCACCAGTTCGTCCGGCGGTTCGCCCCGGTTCGCTTTGTAGTCGTCGTAGATCTCGTTGCGAAAACTCCCACCGGACGCGTCAAAGATCACCGCAACAGCGTCATCCTCCGATGTGTCCAACAGTTTCTGCAACATCGTGCAGAAGCCATAGACGGCATTGACCGGTGTGCCGTCCTTACGCGTCAGTGGCGGCAGCGCGTGAAACGCGCGAAAGATGTAGCCGGAGCCATCGACTAGATAGAGCTTGTTGCCGACGGGCGGCTGGTCAGTGTTTGTTTCTACGGAAGCGAGCGCCATGACGGCAGATGTAGCGCAATTTCCCGCCCGCGAACACCACGTGGCTAGGCGCGTGTCGCCTGCCGCCACCAAACTGTGCGCGTCAATTCCCACCGCAGCAGATTGATCTGCTCCGGTTTGCTGGTGCCGGGAAGCTGCAGGAAGCCCAGCTTCTCCAAAACGCGGATCGACCCCACATTAGCATCCTCACAGTGTGCCAGAATGCGGCCGACCTGCGAGTCGCGCAGCGCCCACGCGACCAACGCCCCAGTTCCTTCGACGGCCAAGCCGCGCCGCCGATGCGCCCGCACCACGCCGTAGCCCACTTCGACTTCGCCGAGGGAGTTCGGCGGGCCTTTGAAGCTGATGCCGCCGATCACCAATCGTACCTGTTTGAAGATCGCGACCCAGAGGCCCCAACCGACGATCGCCCGGCCTTGCTCCAGGTCGTCGGCATGGTGCGGCAACATCTCGGCCAGCACCGGGTCGGGAAAATCGCGATGCAGCGCTGCCCCCGCCAGGTCGGCCGCGGCCCGCTTGTTCTCCAGCATCGCCCGCGCCAGCAGCGCATCCACGGGCCGCAGGATCAGCCGGTCGGTCTCAATCGCATCTTTGTGGAAGCTAATCGGCCGCAAGGGATGCTGGTTCGCCTGCCTGTACAAGAACGAATCGACGGCTGCAGTAGGGACAGGTCACATAGCCTTCGTCGCCGAGGTTGAGAAACACCCGCGGGTGGCCCAACGCCCCCCCGCCGCCATCGCAATGGACCCGGGTTTCCCGAACCTGGATGGTCTCAATCGGATCCACCGATCTCTCCACCGTTGAGTCTCAAGGATTTGGCCTATATACGCCGACAGAGTCATTCCTCAAAGTGGTGTCAGAATGGCGGGCAATGCTGCCCAAGCCCTCCCCGACCTCGCGATCGAAGCGAACGGACTGGATAAGACGTATCGTGGCGGCAAACACGCCCTGCGGTCGGTCGACCTTGCGGTGCCGCGTGGCAGCCTATTCGGCCTGCTGGGCCCAAACGGGGCCGGCAAGTCGACTTTTATCAACATCCTGGCCGGGCTGGTCCTGAAAACGGCGGGGACGGCGCGGGTCTGGGGCATCGACATCGACCACCGGCCCCGCGACGCGCGGGCGGCGATCGGCGTGGTCCCGCAAGAACTCAATCTGGATGCCTTCTTCACGCCGCGCGAACTGCTGGAGGTACAGGCCGGGCTCTACGGCGTGCCACCAGCCGAACGGCGAACCCTGGAGATCCTTGAAGCGCTACGCCTCGGTGACAAGGCCGATGCCTATGCCCGCACGCTGTCCGGCGGCATGCGCCGGCGGCTGTTGGTGGGCAAGGCGCTAGTGCACAACCCGCCGGTTCTGGTGCTCGACGAACCGACGGCGGGCGTCGATATCGAACTGCGCCAGCAGCTCTGGGAATATGTGCGGGAGCTGCATGCCGCCGGCACCACCATCGTGCTGACCACCCACTATCTCGAAGAAGCGGAAGAGCTGTGCGACACCATCGCCATTATCGATGAGGGCCGGGTCATCGCCTGTGATTCCACCCAATCCCTGATCGGCCGCCTGGACGACAAAGTGCTGCGCGTGACACTCAGCAGCGACCGCACCGTCGCGGCCAACGAGTTCCCTGGCCTGACAGTCGAACAAGCGGGCCCGCGCCAGTTGGTGATCCGTTACCAGCAGCGTGAAGCGCAGGTAGGCGAGATTCTCGGCCGGCTCAACGCCGCCGGCCTCTCCATCGCCGACCTCAGCACAGAGGAACCGGATCTGGAAGATGTCTTCCTCGCGTTGACCCGCGGCGACTCCGCCGAGCAACGAGCCGCCGCAGAGTGATCCGGCGGCATCTTGCTCCCCTCGCTATCGGCCTCATGCTCTTGATCACTGCCTGCGCGCCCCAATTGCTGCCCGAGGGCCCGCTGGCCGAATCGCCGCGCGCACCGGACCTAAGCGAAACCGCGTTCCACACGGCCGACGGGTTCGAGTTGCCCGTGCGGACTTGGCGGCCCAATCCCCATACGCCTGAGGCGGTCGTCATCGCCCTGCACGGCTTCAATGACTACTCCAACGCCTTTGATGGGCCGGGCGAGTGGTTGGCCGGGCAGGGCATACTGGTCTACGCCTATGACCAGCGGGGGTTCGGCGCCGGGCCCTATCCCGGCCTGTGGGCGGGCGGCGACCGTCTGATCGACGACCTTCGCGACATGGTGTCGGCGGTCCGCGCGGCCCATCCCGGCCTGCCCCTCTATGTGCTGGGAGAAAGCATGGGCGGCGCCGTCGCCATGACCGCCGCCGCGGACCAGCCCTTGGATGTCGACGGGATGATCCTGGTCGGGCCCGCCGTGCGCGGCCGCCCGGTGATCCCCGCCTATCAGCAGGCCGTGTTGTGGTTTGCCGCCCACACCGTGCCGTGGCTTGCGCTGACCGGCGAAGGCGTGAAGGTCACACCGTCCGACAATATCGAGATGCTGCGGGACCTAGGCCGCGACCCGCTGGTTATCAAGGCGACCCGTGTCGATGCAATCTGGGGCATCGTCGACCTGATGGACGACGCCCTCGGCGCCGCCGATGCGTTGGATGTGCCGCTCCTCTTGCTCTACGGCAGCAACGACGAAATCATCCCCCCGCCCGCGACTCTAGAGTTGCTCCGGCGTCTGCCGGATGAACCGCAGAACGGCCGCAAGGTCGCCATCTATGAAGACGGCTACCACATGCTGCTACGCGATCTGCAGGGTGAGTTGGTCTGGCGCGACGTCGCCGCCTGGATCGACGATCCGCTGGCGGTACTGCCCTCCGGCGCAGACCGGGTGGACCCGGATCTGGCCCTAGCGGAAGACTAGCTGCCGGACTGAAAAATCCCTTCGCCCTGCTCGTCGATGATCTGCTTGGCTTTGGTGATGGAGAAGCTGACGGCGTCTTCCTGGCTGGTATGGGTGTCGGCCCGAATGAAGACGTGGGTCTTGGTGCCGTCCGGGGTCTCCTTGCTGATAGCGCCGCCGGTCCGCCACCCGCCGCCCTCGCGGGTCGGTTTCGGATGTATCTGAAAATCCTTGTAGACTTCAGCCGCCGCGGCCGGTGCCGCCTCGCCGCCGTCCTTTTTGCCGAACAACCGCCCCAGAAACCCGCTCATGATTCGTCCTCTCCCCGCGGCTGTAGTTTCAGCGATGCGGAATTGATGCAATAGCGTTGCCCCGTCGGCCGCGGCCCGTCCGGAAACACATGCCCCAGATGCGCGTCGCAAGTCGAGCATAGGACCTCGACACGCCGCATAAACAAGGACCGATCCTCCTTCTCGGCCACAGCCTCCGCCGCAACCGGCTGCCAATAGCTCGGCCAGCCCGTGCCCGAATCGAACTTGTGGCTCGAATCGAACAACGGCGTCCCGCAGCAGACGCAGGCATAGACACCCGGCGTCTTGCAGTCGTGATAGGCGCCGGTGAAGGCCCGCTCCGTCCCGGCCCGCCGGGTCACCTGATATTGCTCAGGCGTCAGCATCGCCCGCCATTCCGCGTCGGATTTCAGGACTTTGTCGGCCCGTTGCTGCTTCGCCGCCTCTGCCATGGACACCTCCAATCCCCCTAATCTAGTACGGGATGGGTGTGGCTTCCATCCGGGCGACGATCAGCGACCCGGCGATTCGCTTGTCGTGCTCACGGGCTTTGACGTATGTTCGCGCCAACGCGCGCCCGTAGCTCAGTTGGATAGAGTGTCGGCCTCCGAAGCCGAAGGTCAGAGGTTCGAATCCTCTCGGGCGCGCCACTTCTTCAGAAGCTCCACCGCACCAGTGCCATCTCAGCGATTGGCCGCTCATACAGTTTCTGGTGACTATTTCCCGATAGAAGGAAGGTCTGCGTTGACCCGCATTGGTCGGTGCAGTGCAATGCTGTCGCGAGGGTAGCAACATGGAGTTCTCAGATGTTCAGAGCAGCACTTCTCTTCGCCGTTGTAATCACCCTCGGACCTCCGGTTGTCGCCGGATCGTACAGCGGGTCGTCCGAATTCCGTCAGGAACTCGGCCATGGTGGCGGTTGCCGGAAAAGCTCACCCCCGGGCCAGTGCTGCCACATGCAGACTAGCACCGGCCGGGTTCACTGCCACTGACGGCCAAGCGCCTACGGCTCGCGGTTTGATCCCGAGGGTTCGGTATCCCCCGCCTCCGGAAACGTACTCCGCACATACTCCCAGGCCACCTGCAGGTGCCGTTGCAGGGCGTGTTCGGCGGCGTCCGGGTCGCGGGCGACGATGGCGTCGGCAACGGCTTTGTGGCCGGCGAAGTTGAGTTGGTTGATCTCCGGCCCGCGGCGCATTTCCTTCCAGTGGCTTGAGAGCCAGTCGACATAGGCGCGGTGCAGCGCCAGATAGACCGGGTTGCCGGGGATCCGGTAGAGCACGCCGTGAAAGGCGACGTCGGTCGCGTAGAACAGGTCCGAATCCTGTATCGCCGCCTGGTTTTGCGCCAGTGCCTCTTGCAGCGCCTCGATATCTTCGCGCTTGGCGTGGGCCGCCGCATGCCGGGCCAATGCGGCCTCGAAGAAAATGCGGCTGTCGTAGAGGTTCTTCACCCCCTCCCGCTCCACTAGTAAATGCTGCACAACGCCGCCGAGCGAGTGGAGCGCGGTATCAAAGTCCGGTTTGCGGACGATCGGCCGGAAGCGGGGCCGTGTTTCCAGCAGCCCTTTGCCGGCCAGGCCGGCGATCGCCTCACGCACAGCGGTACGGCTCACACCGAACCGATTCATCAGGTCGCGTTCCGGCGGCAGCCGGGCGCCACTGGCGAACTCACCGCTGAGAATCAGGGTCTCTAGACGTTCGACCAGCGAGCCTGGCGCCAGCCGGCCATCCTGCACCGCATCGGTCATTCAGTTCGCCGCTCCGGAAAGCCATTTTGGTAAGGCCAAAATACCGTGTTCATCCTGTCCGCGCAACAAATGCCAACGAATCTTCCCTGTCGTAGGCGAATCCGAGTTGACAACGGCACCTCCATCTGGCGGTATACGACTGTTTGGTATGATTAAACATGAGTATCATCAGACCAAATGAGTGGAGGGTCATCGATTTCACCGTCAGGCCGCCGCCAGAGCAGGGCGAACGGCAGTCGAACTGAACCAAACATCAAGCTGCAACTTGCCGCGCCGGTACGGGAAAGGCCGGCATCACAGGAGAGGAACATGAAACTATCCGGAACGTTCTCGGCGATGGCATCGATCGCCGCTGGTTTGGCACTGGCCGGCGCGGCCACCGTCGCCTCGGCACAAGGCCTGCCGCCGCTCGAGCAGAAGGACCGCTACAAGGTCGGCTTCCCGCAGATGGAGAGCAACAATCCATGGCGGATCGCCGAGACCAAAAGCTTCCACGACACCGCTGAGTCCTGCAACTGGGATCTCGTAGCTACCGACGCCGCCGGTTCCGCCGCCAAGCAGGTCGCCGACGTCGACTCGATGATCGCCCAGGGCATCGACGTGCTCTTCCTGCCGCCGCGCGAAGAGAAGCCGCTGATCCCGGCCGTCTTGCGGGCCAAGCAGGCCGGCATCCCGACCTTCCTGGTCGACCGTAGCGTCGACCCGAACGTCGCCGTCGCCGGCCGTGACTACGTCTCGTTCCTCGGTTCGGACTTCATCGACCAGGGCCGTCGCGTTGCCGAGTGGACTCTCGCCAATCACGAGGGCGAAGGCCGCATCATCGAACTCGAAGGCACCACGGGATCATCGCCGGCCAACGACCGGAAGAAGGGCTTCGACGATGTCATGGCCGAACATGACCGCATGACCATCTTGGCCTCCCAGACCGGCGACTTCGCGCGCGATCTTGGCCGTCAGGTCATGGAGACGCTGCTCCAGGCGCATCCGGACGTGAACATCGTTTACGCCCACAACGACGAAATGGCGATCGGCGCCATCCAGGCCCTTGAGCAGGCCGGCCGCACGCCGGGCGAAGACGTACTGATCGTCTCCATCGACGGCACCCGCGATGCGCTGCAGGCGATCATCGACGGCAAGATGGGCGTCACTGTCGAATCCAGCCCGTTCTTCGGACCGTTGGCGTGTGAAGTCATGGGTCGGTACGCCGCTGGTGAAGAGATCGAGCCCTGGGTGAAGGTTGAAGACCGCATCTTCACGCTGGACAATGCTGCCGATCACATCGACGAAGCGTATTAACCCGCCGACTTGACAGGGGTGGCTTCGGCCACCCCTACTATTTCTTGGCCGCTTGGGTGGAACGGGCCATGAATGCGCCTCTGTTGCAGATGTCCGGGATCGACAAGTCGTTCGGCGGAACGGCAGCGCTGCGGTCTGCGGAACTGACGATCGGCCGCGGCGAGGTGCACGCCGTTATCGGACAGAACGGCGCCGGCAAATCCACGCTGATCAAGATTCTCACCGGCGTCTACACCCGCGACGGCGGGACGATCACCTTCGACGGTAAGCCCGTTCATTTCCACTATCCGCGCGAAGCCCAGGCCGCCGGCATCAGCACGATCTATCAGGAACTCAATCTCATTCCGTTGCGCACGGTGACGGAGAACATTTGCCTGGGTTACGAGCCGCGCAAGTGGGGCATGATAGATTGGCGCCTGGCCAACAAGCACGCCCGTGAACTGCTGGCCCGCTTTGATATCGATATCGACGTCACCCGTCCCCTCGGTGAATACAACACGGCCATCCAACAGCTCGTGGCGATCGCCCGTGCCGTTTCCTTGGATGCCAAGCTCGTCATCATGGATGAACCGACGTCATCGCTTGACGATCGGGAGATCGCCATCCTGTTCGGCGTCATTCGCGAGCTCAACAAGAGCGGCGTATCAGTTCTTTATGTCAGCCACTTCCTCGATGAGCTCTTTCAGATCTGCGACCAGGTAACGGTCATGCGCGACGGACAGACCGTGGCGCAACGCGAGATCAGCGACACCAACAAGCTCAACCTAATCGCCGACATGCTCGGGCGCGATCCGGAGGAAATTCGCGCCGCCGGCATGACAGATTTTTCGGCGGCCCAGGCGAAGACCGGCGATGTTCTGTTGGAAGCAAAGAATGTCGCCACCGGCACCCGTCTGCGTGACTTCACCATGCGGGTGCATAGCGGTGAGATCGTCGGGTTGGGCGGCCTGCTGGGGTCGGGCCGAACCGAGGCCGCTCGTGCCCTGTTCGGCGTCGACGACGTGACGGCGGGCGCGGTCAAGATCGACGGCAAACAAGGCGCGCCGGCCAACCCGCGTGCCGCGATCGGTCAGGGCCTGAGCTATCTGTCGGAGGACCGCAAGGCCGAAGGCATCATCCCGCACATGTCCGTCCGGGAGAACGTCACCCTCGCCCTATTGCCGCGCATCACCAAGCACGGCCAGGTCGAGACGAAGAAAGAACGCGAGTTGGTCGAGCGCTTCGTCAAGTCGCTCGGGATCAAAGCGTCCAGCATCGATCAGCCGATCCGCGAACTATCCGGCGGCAATCAGCAGAAGGTGTTGCTGGCACGCTGGCTGGCGACGGAACCCCGGATCCTCATCCTCGACGAACCGACACGCGGTGTCGACGTCGGGGCGAAACTCGAAATCCAGCAGATCATCCGCGGCTATGTCGAACAAGGCATCGGCGTCGTGCTGATCTCGTCCGAGTTCGAGGAACTGGTCGAGGGCGCCGACCGCATTGTCGTGCTGCAGGATGGGCATTCCGTGTCCGAACTGCGCAACCCTGGCGTGACTGAAAATGCACTAGTGAAGGCGATCGCCCATCACTACGCCGACAGGGATGCCGCATGACGATCGATCCCATCACCGCGCCGCGCCGCTGGTCCCTGCCGAAGTTTGATCTGACCACGCTGCGGCAGCACGGCGGGCTCGCGGCGCTCGTCATCCTGCTCGTCTTCAACCTGCTGGTGACACCGAACTTCTTCGAATTGCAGACCCTGTTCGTCAACATCTCTCAGGTCGCGACGATTGCCATTGTGGCGATCGGCATGACGTTGGTCATCGCCACCGGCGGGATCGATCTGTCGGTCGGCGCGGTCATGGCGCTCTCCGGTGCGTTGGCGCCATTGATCTTCCTGTCGCCCTTTGGCGTGGCCAATCCGGAATTGGGATTGGTCGCCGCCTTCACCTTGCCGATCCTCGCCGCCGCGGCGGCCGGCTTGTTCAACGGCGTGATGGTGACGTTCCTCGGCGTGCAGCCGATTGTCGCGACGCTGATCCTCTTCATCTCCGGCCGCGGCATCGCGCTCGTTCTGACCAACGGCAACCTGCAGACCTTCACCAACCCAGCCTTCAGTTTCCTCGGCACCGGCCGGATCCTCGGCATGCCGTTCCAGGGCTGGGTCGCCTTGGCGCTTGCCATCCTGGTGTCCTGGATGGTGCGGCGCACCGTCTATGGGCGTCACCTGTTGGCGGTCGGCGGCAATGAGAAGGCCGCGCGCTTAGCCGGCGCACCCGTGCACCTCGTGAAGATCGCCACCTACGTGATGTGCTCCGCCATGGCCGGCTTGGCGGGCATGATTGTCACCGCCATCAACTCCGCCTCCGATGCCGCGCGAAACGGGCTGCTGATGGAACTCGACGCCATCGCCGCGGCGGTGGTCGGTGGCGCGTTGCTAATGGGCGGACGGGCGCCGATCGTCGGCGCAGTCCTCGGCGCCATCGTCATCCAACTCGTGAAGTTCACGCTGCTAGCGAACGGTGTGGAAGACGAAGTGGCATTGATCGCCAAGGCCGCGATCATCATCGGCGCCGTGTACCTCCAGCAGACCCGGTCGGAATAGGCGATGCTGGCGGACTCGAAAACGTTCGACCTGCGCGAGTTGCTGCGCTCCGGCGGCGGCACCGCGCAGACCCGCGGCGTCTGGATTGCGCTGATCCTACTGATCGCGTTCGGCCTGTTCCGCTACGACAATTTCGGCAGCCAATACAACGTCCTCTCCTTCCTCAACTTCAACTCGATGTTCGTGCTGATTTCGATCGGCATGTGTTTCGTCATCATGACCGGCGGCATCGATTTGTCGGTGGGTTCGGTGGCGGCATTCACCAGTGTCGTCGCTGCCTTGCTCAGCTCCCACGGTCTCATCGTCGCGGTGCCGGGCGGTGTCTTGGCCGGCATGGCGATTGGCGCCTTGAACGCCTTTGTCATCTTGCGAATGCGCGTGCCACCCTTCATCACCACACTGGCCACGATGCTGGCCGCCAAAGGCGGCTCCCTGGTGTTGAGCGGTGCCGAAACGATCGGCGTCGACTGGACAACCAATTTCACACGGCTGGGCATGGGCAGCGCCTTCGGCACGATCCCCTGGACGATTCTGATCGCCCTAGCCGTCGTTATCGTGGCGTGGATCATTCTCGAGCGCACGTCGCTGGGCCGCATCGTCTTGGCCATCGGTGGCGGTGACGAAGCCTCCAAGCTGATGGGGCTGCGCACCGAACGCGCCATCGTTTTCGTCTACGTCTTCAGCGGGCTCTGCGCCGGTCTCGCCGGCGTTATTCTCGCTTCAGCATTCGGTGCCGGACAGCCGCTTGAGGGTGTCGGTTGGGAGTTGACCGCGATTGCCTCCGTCGTGGTCGGGGGCACTCTCCTGACAGGCGGCGTCGGATCGATCCCGGCAACGGTGGCGGGGGCACTGTTGCTGGGATTGATCTTCAACATCCTGAACTTCGAAAACGGCCGCGGCACGATCAGCCTCAGCGCCTATTGGCAGTCGGTCATCCGCGGCAACTTCCTGCTAATTGTCATCGTGCTACAAGCCGGACTGCTCACCCAACGCAAAGCGAGGTCGCAGGATGGCTAACGCCATCGCCAGCATCGAGTCCGGCTTCTACCGGGTGCCGCTGCCAGAGACGTTGACCGACAGCATGCACGGCGTCATGCGCGATTTCGAACTCAACACGGTGCGCGTGCGCGACGGTGATGGCGCAGAGGGTGTCGGCTACACCTACACCGTCGGCCGCAACGGCGCGGCGATCGCCGCCACGCTACAACACGACATGGCCGATGTTCTGCAGGGTGCGGATGCCGATCGCATCGAGGCGGCCTGGCAACAGCTATGGTGGGCGCTGCATTACGGCGGTCGCGGCGGTCCGACCATACTGGCCCTGTCGGCGGTCGACATGGCATTGTGGGATCTCAAGGCGAAACGCGCCGGCGCGGCGCTATGGTCGCTGTTGGGGGGACACGATCCGCGCGTCCGCTGTTACGCCGGCGGTATCGACCTGCAACTCCCCCTCGACGAACTGTTGGCGCAGACCGAGGGCAACATCGGGCGCGGCTTCCGCGCAATCAAAATGAAGGTCGGCCGCCCGCGCCTGTCCGAGGATGTGGAGCGTGTCAAAGCGATGCGGGACCTGCTGGGTCCGGACACGCCGCTGATGGTCGATGCCAACATGTGCTGGACGGTCGACGAAGCCATTCGGGCCGCCCGCCGGTTCCGCGACTACGACGTCGTTTGGCTCGAGGAACCGATCATCCCGGATGACGTCGCGGGTCATCGGCGAGTCATGCGCGATGGCGGCGTTCCTGTTGCCGCGGGCGAGAACCTGCGGACCCTATGGGACTTCCGCGATCTCATTGCGAGCGGCGGCGTCAGCTATCCAGAACCGGATGTGACGAACTGCGGCGGCGTCTCCACTTTCATGAAGATTGCCCGCCTGGCGGAGGCGTTCAATCTGCCGGTGACCAGCCACGGTGCCCACGACATCACGGTGCAACTGTTGGCGGCTTGCCCGAACGCCAGCTATCTCGAGGCGCACGGTTTCGGCCTGGACCAGTACATCACCGAGCCGCTACAGATCGAAGATGGTTTCGCCGTCGCACCGGACCGCCCGGGTCACGGCGTCGAGTTCGACTGGCGCGCACTCGATTCGATCCGCGCCGACTAGCCTAGCCCACATGGTAGAGCGCTTCGACCACATCGTCGTCGGAGGCGGTTCAGCCGGTTGCGTCGCCGCGGCCAGGCTCGCCGGCGAGTCCGGCGCCCGCGTTCTCCTGCTTGAAGCCGGCCATTCCCATCATCACCCGCTGCTCGACATGCCGCCGGGCATCTTCAAGATGATCAACGGCAGCAAGTTCATGCGCTACCACAGTTCGGTACCGCAGGAGCATCTCGGCGGCCGGGTGCATGACATTCCACAGGGCAACGTGCTCGGCGGCGGCTCGTCGGTGAACGCGCAAGTGTATATGCGAGGCCGCCCGGCGGACTACGACGAATGGGAAGAGACGATTGGCGCCAATACCGCCGGTTGGAGTTGGGCCGACGTGCTGCCCCACTTCCGGCGCATGGAAGGTAACAACCGGCTGTGCAACGAACGCCACGGTGCCGACGGGCCACTGTTGGTGTCCGATCCGGGCCACGTCAACGAGATATCACGGTGGTTCGTACAGAGCATCCAGTCGCTCGGCGAACCTTTCAACACGGACTTCAATGGGGCGCAACAGCGCGGCGCCGGATTCTATCAGTTCATGAATCGTGCCGGGAAACGCAGCAGCGCCGCCTACGCCTACGTCGAACCGCTGAAAAACAACCCCAACCTGACGGTCCGTCTACGGTCGCCTGTGCAGGGGATCAATCTGCAGAATGGTCGCGCTACGAGCGTGACGTACCGGGATGCGGCCGGCACGGATCACGAGGTTTTCGCCGACGGTGAAGTTGTGGTCGCCGCCGGCGCACTGGTCAGCCCGCAGGTGCTGATGGTCTCCGGTATCGGTCCGGCGGATCACTTGCGGGAGCACGGCATCGAATGTCACATCGACCTGCCGGGCGTTGGCCAAAACCTGATCGATCACCCGGAGGTGCCGATCATTGCCACAGCCAACGGGCCCTATGGCTACTTCAAGCAGGGCGTGGGCTGGCGGATGATCTGGAACGGCCTGCAATTCAAGCTATTCGGCAGTGGCCCCATTACTTCGGCAGGCGTGGAGGCGGGCGCGTTCGTCAACCCGGCCGAGCCGGACGCGCCACCGGCCATCCAAGCATTCTGCGTGCCGATCGTGTATCTCGACCGCGATATCCTCAAACTGGTCAGCGACACCTACGGGGCGACGATTACAACCGTTGTCGTTAAGCCAAAGTCCCGCGGCGAGGTCCGATTGCGATCGGCCAAGATGAGCGACATGCCGTTGGTCTCACCGAACCTGCTGAAGGACGAGGCCGATATGCAGGCGATGGTCGCGGGGCAGCGCTTCTTTGTCCGGGCTTTTCAGACCGGCCCGCTGGCGAAGCGCATCGACCGAATTGTCGTACCGAACCAAGAGGATTTGAGCGACGCGGCGCTGGCCGCCCATTGCCGGAAGACAGTGAAGACGAACTACCACCCCGCAGGCACCTGCCGCATGGGCGCGGCCCAAGACCCGCTCGCCGTGCTTGACGCCACCATGCGGGTCCGTGGCGTCGACAATCTGCGGGTCTGCGACATGTCGGCGGTACCCAACATCAACGCCGGCAACACCAATGCGCCGGCAATGATGCTTGGCGACCGGTGCGCAGACTTCATCATGGAACGCCCGCCGCTAAGGCAAGGCGCGGTAGGCTAGTGTACGAATCGTTAACCTTGGTTGCGCAGAATGTAAGATGCGTCACAACCAGGGGCCTCGCAGGGGATGTCGATCAACATTTTCTATCATCACGAAAACGATCAGGAAGAGTGGCTCGACATCAACCAGGACGGCAGCGCGACCTACACGCGCGAGGCCGATGGTCTGCCGCTGATCCACAAGGGCCCCCGGCGCCGAGAACAGTTGATGACAGCCGATGAGGCCAAGCGGCGCTTTCCCGACCACTCCGAGGATATCGACCTGGCGCTGCAGCAGCTCGGCGAGATCGAATCCTTCGAAGCCCGATAGACGCCGTTCAGGCTTGTCGCCACCGGGCGGTCGGCGCGACGGCGTCTAGCGACGCCTTCAACAGCCTAGACACAGTATTGGCGAACCCCGCCTCAACGTGCAGTCCGACCGCTGCGAGGATGTGACGATGGATACCCGGTTCGACGATCAGCCGGGCCTGGATCTCCCCATTTTCATATTCATGGACGAAGTTGCTGAATGCCTGGACGGCGACGCCAGCCCCTTCTATGGCAAAGGCGACCATGGCGATCTTGTTCTCGACGCTGCGGACGATGTTCGGGCGCAGTCCCTCATTCGCAAACGCGCGTTCGATCATTCTGGCGTAGGGCGGGTTTGAATACATCAGCAGCGGCAGTTCTGCGCATTCCGCCAGAGTGATGGGCGCGCCGTCCGTCCCAAGGTGGCGCGCATGACCGGTCATGTAGAGCGGTTCGCGGAACAGCTTCCGGCGTTCCGGGAACGGACTAGTCGCATTGTCGTAGAAGACCGCGACATCGCAGTCCCGGGCCATCAGCAGCTTGCTGGTGTCGATGGCTTGCCGCTCCATGATGTCCAGGGTCACGCCGGGCAGATGCTCGTGGAACGTCCGGAAGATCGGTGGCACCAGTAGCCGGCCGGTGTGCCGCGGCACACAGATCCTCAGTTGTGACGGCAACGACCCGTCGAGCCGCTCAATCTCCGCTTTTGTTTGATCGAAGGAGTTCACCGTATCCATGGCAAATGCCAGGAAGCGCTCCCCGCTTGCCGTCAACTCCACGCCACGGCCGGTGCGGGTCAGCAGCCGGGCGTTTAACCGCCGCTCGAGGCCACGCACGGTCCGGCTCACATTCGGCTGCGACAGGCCTAGGGCCGCGGCCGCCTGGGACATCCCGCCAGCCTCGGCCACCTTGGCGAATAGCTGAAGGTCTTCAATCTTCATGGGCCAGACATATCAGTTTCGATATGTCTGATATTATGTCTCCGTCCTAGGCCTCTCAAGGGGCAAGCCGCTATCGTTTTCCGTAGATCCCAGGCGGCGATAGAAACCGCCGGGCCATGTGGTTGGAACAGCTAGGCAAAGCCACCCATGCAGACACACAGCGTTCGGGTCCATCCGGAATCTGATCGGCTACCGCAGCATGACCAGCTTGCCTGGAAAATCGCTGCGGTTGCATCAGACGATGTGCCGGTCGAGCCGGACGTCCGCGACATGATCATCAATCGGATGATCGATAATGCGGCCGTGGCGCTGGCGGCGATCAACCGCGGGCCGGTGCAGACGGCGCGGGCGCAGGCGGTGGCCCACGGGCGGCAAGGCGGCGCGACGGTCCTCGGCCTCCCCACGGCGACCCGCTGCAGTGCCGAATGGGCCGCCTGGGCGAACGGCGTGGCGGTACGGGAGCTCGATTTCCACGACACCTTTCTCGCTGCTGATTACTCCCACCCCGCCGACAACATCCCGCCGATCCTGGCGGTGGCCCAGCAAGCCGGCATCAATGGTGGGCAGATCGTCAAGGCGCTCGCCACGGCCTATGAGGTCCAAGTCGATCTGGTCCGCGGGATCTGCCTGCATGAACATCGCATCGATCACGTCGCCCATCTCGGCCCTTCGGTCGCGGCAGGCGTCGGCACCCTGCTTGGCCTGTCACAGGAAGTCATCTACCAGGCCGTCAATCAGGCGCTCCATGTGACGACAGCAACCCGCCAGTCCCGCAAGGGTGAGATCTCCAGCTGGAAGGCTTTTGCGCCAGCCCACGCGGGCAAGCTGGCTATCGAGGCAGTGGATCGCGCTATGCGGGGCGAAGGGGCGCCGGCCCCGATCTACGAAGGCGAAGACGCCGTGATTGCCCGCCTCCTGTCCGGCAAAGAAGCGTCCTACCCGGTACCGCTGCCAGAACGCGGCGAGCCGAAACGGGCGATCCTCGACACCTTCACCAAGGAGCATTCCGCCGAATACCAAAGCCAGGCGCTGATCGATCTGGCGATCAAGCTGCGGCCGATGATCGAACAACGAACCGGCAGCGATTGGGACCGCATCGAGCGTATTCTGCTGCGAACCAGCCACCACACCCACAACGTGATCGGCACGGGATCGAACGACCCCCAGAAGTTCGACCCCGCCGCCAGCCGGGAGACGCTGGATCACTCGATCATGTACATCCTGGCGGTCGCCTTGCAGGACGGATCGTGGCATCACATGAGGTCTTATTCACCAGAACGGGCGGCGCGCGAAGACACCGTGAGACTGTGGCAGAAGATCTCAACCGAAGAAGCGCCGGAATGGACGGCGCGCTACCACGCCGCCGATCCGGAAAACAAAGCGTTTGGCGGCGAGCTGATCGTGGCATTCGCAGATGGCTCGCAGATCTCAGACACGATCGCAGTGGCCAACGCCCATCCCCTGGGGGCGCGGCCTTTCGGACGCGATCAATATGTCGAGAAATTCCTGTCGCTCTCGACCGATATCGTGGCGCCGGCGGAACAACAGCGCTTCCTCGAGACGGTGTTTGAGCTGGATACCCTGGAAGCCGCGAAAACGGACCGGCTGAACGTCGAGGCCATATTCTTGAACGCCAACGAACGGCCGGGAATCTTCTGATGTTGTTCTCGCAACTCAGCGGGTCGGAGAAACGACAGAAGCTGCGGCAGCGGCTTGCTGAGGATGCAATCATCCGCGCGCCAGGCGCGTTCTCACCGCTCGTCGCCATGGAGATCGAGCGCGCCGGTTTCGAAGCGGTCTATGTCTCCGGCGCCGTGGTGGCCGCCGATCTCGGATTGCCGGACATCGGCCTGACCACACTGACTGAGGTCGCCAATCGCGCCGAGCAAATCGCCCGGGTGACCGACCTGCCGACGATTGTTGACTGCGACACCGGGTTCGGGGAGCCCATGAGTGCCGCCCGCACCATCCGCCTTATGGAGGAGCGGGGGCTGGCCGGTCTGCACCTGGAAGACCAGGTCAACCCGAAACGCTGTGGCCACCTCGACGGCAAAGACGTGGTCGGCGCTGACGAGATGGTGCGGCGGATCAAGGCCGCGGTCGACGCCCGGCGAGATGAAAACTTGCTGATCATCGCCCGGACCGACGCCATGGCGATCGAGGGCCGGGAGAGCATGATCGACCGGGCCAACCGCTACGCCGCCGCCGGTGCGGATATCATCTTTGCCGAGGCGCTCTCCGGCCCGGAGGACTGGCGGGCCGCAATGGCGGCGATTGACGCGCCGTTGCTGGCGAACATGACCGAATTTGGGAAGTCGGAACTGCTGTCGGCCGGTGAATTGCAGGACTTGGGCGCCCGCATCGTTATCTATCCGGTGACGAGCCTGCGGGTCGCGATGAAGGCGGTCACCGACACGCTGGAAGAGATCGGCCGCACCGGCACCCAGCGCGCGGTCGTCGATCGCATGCAAACCCGGCAAGAGCTCTACGACCTGCTGCGGTACGAAGAGTACAACGTGTTCGACAAGCAGTTGTACGATTTCAAACTGTAATGGAGGTCGCAAGGCCACCACATGGCCGTGGGGTAGCGGTCTCATCCAACTAGACGTTAGACTTACTCAACAACCTCGGGAGGAAAACAATGAAGCGATTTCTGCAGATGGTCGGCGCCGGCGCGGTGCTGACCTTAAGCGTGACCGGACCCGTGACTGCGGCGGAGTGCATCGCCCCGGCCAACCCAGGCGGCGGCTGGGATTTCACCTGCCGGCAGATCGGCAAGATCATGTTCGACATCGGTGCCGTCGATAAGCCGGTCCAGGTGACGAACATGGCCGGCGCCGGTGGCGGCTTGGCCTTCAACCATGTGGTTGCGGAGCGCGCGGACGATGCCGAACTGATCGTCGCGGCATCGTCGGCAACGGCCACGCGTTTGGCGCAGAATGCTTACGCCGGGCGGACGGCCGACGAAGTACGGTTCGTGGGCGCAATCGGTGCCGACCCGGGCGTGATCGTCGTCGCGGCCGACAGTGAGTTCCAGTCCCTGGGCGACCTCGTCGACGCCATCAAGGCCGACCCAAGCGCCGTCGCCTTCGCCGGCGGTTCCGCGGTGGGCGGATTCGACCATCTGAAACCGCTGATGGTCCTGCAGCGCGCCGGGTTCACCGACATCACGAAGGTGAAGTACATCGGTGTCGACGGTGGTGCGGACGCCATCACCCAGACGGTTGGCGGGTTCACCCAGGCGATGTCCGGTGACATGTCCGAAATCGTCGGCTTCCTAAAGTCCGGTGACGTGCGGGCCCTCGCCGTGCTGACCGAGGAACGTGTCCCTGGGTTCGAGGATATTCCGACCGCCCAGGAACAGGGTTTCGACGTCGTCGCGGTGAACTGGCGTGGCCTTTACGTGCCGAAGGACGTTTCGGATGACGTGTTCAACCAGTGGGCCGACCGTCTGCAACAGGTTGCCGACAGCGACGCCTGGAAAGAAACCATGGCCGCCAACGGCCTCGCGCCGTTCACCAAGGTCGGCGACGACTTCCAGGGCTTCGTTGACGGTGCCGTCGCCGAAGTGCGTCAGCTCTCTCAGGACATCGGCGTCCTGAACTAGGCGCAACGATGGCGAGTGACCGGATATTCGGTCTCGTCTTTGGTCTGGTGGCGCTCGCTTACATTGCGAGCCCCACCCAGATCCAAACGAGTTTCCTCACCGACCCGATCGGGCCGAAGGCGTTTCCGATCGGTGTCGGCATCATTGCCGCAATATGCTCCATCTACATGGTCTTCCGGCCGGACCCGGAGACCACCTGGCCGGCCCTGCGAACGTTTGCCAGCCTGGGAATTGCGGTCGTTGTCCTGGTGGCCTACGCGCTGGCGTTGGTCCCCCTTGGTTTCCTTATTCCGACCGCCATCGCGGCGGGCCTCCTCAGCTATCAGATTTCGCCAAGACTCGGACCCGCGGTAGCTAGCGGTATCGGACTTTCGATTCTGCTGTTTGTCGTCTTCAAGTTTGGGCTCGGGCTCGGGTTGGTCGCGTTGCCGCGCGGCTTGTTCGGCTAGGCGGCGCGCCAACGGGGGCTGCGTGGAACTGTTCGCCAATCTCGCGTTAGGCTTCTCGATCGCCTTTTCGCCGACCACCCTGATGCTGGCGATCATCGGCTGTTTCCTGGGAACCATCATCGGCGCCTTGCCGGGCCTTGGCCCGTCGAATGGCGTTGCGATTCTTATCCCGCTCACCTTCACCCTCGGGCTGGATGCGACGTCCGCGTTGGTGCTGATGTCGGCGGTCTATTACGGCGCGATGTATGGCGGGCGTATCAGTTCGATCCTGTTGAACATTCCGGGGGACGAACCGGCGCTGATGACGACGTTGGACGGCTACCCCATGGCCAAAGCCGGCCGGGCCGGGGATGCGTTAGTGCTATCGGGCGTGGCCTCCTTCGTCGGCGCGTTCCTGGCGACAATCGGCCTCATGCTGCTGGCCCCACTGCTGGCGCGGGTCGCCTTCCTATTCGGTCCTGCGGAAAACTTTGCGCTGTTCCTGCTGGCGTTTTGCGCGCTCGCCGGGATGGCCGGCAAAAATCAGGCGAAGGGCGTGCTTGCCGCTTGCATCGGCCTGGGCATCGCGATGATTGGCGTCGACAACAACAGCGGTCTGCCGCGCCTCACCGGCGGCAATCTGCATTTGTTCGACGGCATCGATTTCCTGGTCGCCATCGTCGGCCTGTTCGCGGTCGCCGAGGTGTTCTTCTTTATCGAAAGCCACGGCCGCAACACGTCGATCGGCGTCCGGCTTGAGAAGGTGACGATTCCGATCCGGGACATCTGGTCGACACGTTGGACGATGCTGCGTTCCTCCGGTGTCGGCTTTGTGGCCGGCATCCTGCCGGGGGCGGGAGCGTCCCTCGGCAGCTTTGTTGCCTACATGAGCGAGAAGTCGATCGCCGGACCGAAGGGCAAGTTCGGCACCGGTGCAGCGAAAGGCGTCGCCGCGCCGGAAGCCGGCAACAACGCCGCCGCCGGCGGCGCGCTCGTGCCGATGCTGACCCTGGGCGTGCCCGGCTCCGGCACCACCGCCGTCCTCCTGGCACTGCTCGTGACGCTGAATATCACACCCGGCCCTACCTTGTTCACCGAACGGCCGGAAGTCGTGTGGGGTTTGATCGCTTCGTTGCTCATCGCGAACTTCGTGCTGCTATTGATGAACGTGCCGTTGGTGAAGGTCTTCGTTCGTGTTCTGCAGGTTCCGGCCTGGGTGCTGTTGCCCGGCGTCACGATGATCTCCTTCGTCGGTATCTTCTCGCTGTCGGGCAGCTACTTCGATCTGCTGCTGATGGTTGCTTTCGGCGCCCTGGGTTACGTGTTGCGCAAACTGGATATCCCGACCGTACCGGTGATCCTCGGCATACTGCTTGGCGGCAATATGGAGGACGCGCTGCGCCGCGCCATGGTTTTGTCGGACGGCGACTGGACGTTCCTGTTCTCGAGTCCAATCGCCATCGGCCTCTGGACCGCTGCTGTGCTCGGTTTCGTCCTCCCGATCTTCCTGCGGCCCCTGCTGAAGAAGCCGCCAGCGCCGGAGACCTAGGGCTTAGCGCAGGCCGTAGGTCTCGGCAGGCGCTGCCACGCCGTTACGACCCGTTCGGTTTCTCATAGTCGAGCAACCCACCGGTCGCCCGTGGCGGATGCGCGGCAATTGCCTCCTCATCTGGCTCCGTGCCCCACCCCGGTCCGTCCGGCACGTGAAGCACGCCGTCGACGATCTTTGGCAGTGTCGTGAAGATCTCCTTGTCCCACGGCAGGCGGTCGATATCGATTTCCATTATCCGCAGGTTCGGCACAGCCGCCGCCAGATGCACATTCATCATCGTGCAGAGATGGCCATAGAAGTTGTGCGGCGCGACGTTGACCTCGAAGGCCTCGGCGGCGGCGGCAATCTTCATCGACTGCCAGACTCCGTTCCACACGGCATCGATGATCGCCACATCCATCGCTTGCTCGCGGAAATAGGGTAGGAACTCTCGTAACCCGATCAAGGTTTCGCAGGAGCTGACAGGATGCGGGCTGTGCTGCCGCACATAGGCAAGGGTCGGCGCGTTGTAACTGTCGATCTCCACCCAGAACAGGTCTTGATCGGCGATCTCGCGCAGGATCTTCAGCAGGCCTTCGGGTTTCGCGTTGAAGTTCAGGTCGAGCAGGATGTCCACATCCGGCCCGGCCCCGTCGCGAAACGCCTCGAGGTGTGCCCGCATGTCCCGCAACACGAACCGGTCGACGTTGAGCGCCGGCTCGAACGGCATACCGAAGCCGGGCCGCCAGCCGTTGACTTGACCGTCCGTGTACCGGAAGACGTTGGTCTTGAGTGCGCGGAAGCCCTTTTCACGCACCTCGGCGCCCATCGCCTTGACGCCGTCGAGATCGGTGATCGCCGGCGGGTAGAGCTCGGGTTGGTTGATGCGCCAGGTGGCGCAATGGGACCAATAGATCGGGATGCGGTCTCGCACCTTGCCGCCCAGCAGTTCGTAGCAGGGGACGCCGAGGGTCCGCGCCTTGGCGTCCAGCAGCGCATTCTCGACGGCCCCTAGGGCTTCGCCGACAACACCACCCGCCGCCGGCCGTGTCAGGCAATAGAGTTCAGCATGGATGCGCTCGTGCGCCCGGACATCGCGACCGACCACCCGCGGCGCGAGCCGCTTGATAGCGGTCGCAACACCCGGCGACCCGAAACCCTCGTCGAACTCGCTCCAGCCGACGACCCCGTCATCGGTGGTGAGCTTGACGAAGTTGTAGTTCCGCCAGCCTGCATCGCAGTGCAGTGTCTCGACCCCGGTAACCTTGGTCACCGCCTCCTCCCAGCTTGTTTGTTGGCGCCAGTGTAGAAGTGGCAGGGGTGGCGGGTCGAGCGCTAGCGCCCCTTGAACTGCGGTTGCCGTTTCTCGCGGAAGGCCGCAACGCCCTCGCGCATGTCCTCGGTCGAAAACAGGTACGCGAAAGCCCGGCGTTCGAAAGCGAGTCCCGCATTCAGCGCGTTCTGCTCGGCCGCCAGCACGGCTTCTTTGGCCAGCCGCACGGCAACCGGCGCCCGCTGAGCAATCGTGCCGGCAAGCTCAAGCGCCCGGGCGATGGTCGCGTCGGCCGGCACCACCTCAGCCACCAAACCGGCCGCCAGCGCGGCCGGCGCATCGATCGGCTCGCCCGCCAGCACCATTTTCATGGCCAGCGACTTGCCGACAAACCGGGGCAACCGTTGGGTTCCACCCGCGCCGGGTAACAAGCCGACGCGCACCTCGGGCTGGCCGAAGATCGCCGCCTCGCCGGCGATGACGATGTCGCACACCATGGCCAGTTCGTTACCACCGCCCAGCGCATAGCCGTTCACCGCCGCGACAAGCGGCTTGGGAAACGCGGCGATGCGGTCCCATTGGGCCATGCGTGGATTGTCCAGTGCCTCGGTACGTTCCAACGCGGCGACCTCGTTCAGATCCGCGCCGGCGGCGAAGACATCGGGCCCGCCAGTTACGACCACACAGCGCACGCCTTCGTCCGCCGCAAACCCTTCGAGCGTATCCGCAAGCTCCGTCAGCATTGCGGTGCTGATCGCGTTGCGCAACTGCGGCCGGTTCAAGGTGACCAGCCGCACGGCGGGCGCCGGCGTTTCGACAAATAGGTCGCTCATCGCGGGGTATAGCCGGTCAGGGAGGTGTAGGGGTTGGGCCAGTCCATCTCGTACCCCTGCGCAAAGGCGGAATGCCGCGTCCAGTAGGGGTCGTAGAGATGCGCCCGGGCCATCACGCACAGATCGGCCCGTCCCGCCGCCAGAATGGAATTCACGTCTTCATAGGAAGAAATAGCGCCCACCGTCATCGTCGGTATGTCCGCTTCGAGACGCACCCGGTCGGAGAACGGTGTCTGAAACAGCCGCCCATACTCCGGCTCTTGATCGGCAACCACCTGGCCCGCCGACACATCGACAATATCGCAGCCATGGGCCTTCAGCATTTCGCCGATCCGCACCGCGTCGGCTCCGGTATTGCCGCCTTCCTTCCAATCCGTCGCCGAGATCCGCACTGAGATCGGTTTTTCATCCGGCCAGACCGCGCGCACCGCGTCGAACACTTCAAGCGGGAACCGCATGCGCCCGGCTAGGTCACCACCATAGGCATCCGTCCGCGTGTTCGTCAGCGGCGAGATGAATGTCGATAGCAGATAGCCATGGGCGAAATGGATCTCCAACAGATCGAAGCCAGCCTCGATCGCCATCTCGGCGGCGCGCACAAAATCCCGCCGCAACGCAGCCATGTCTTCCAGCGTCATCTCGCGCGGCACCTGGTTTTGCTCACGGTAGGGGAGGGGCGACGGTGCCATGAGTGGCCACGCGCCGGTGGCCAGTGGCTCGTTGTCGCCTTCCCAGCCCAGCTTGGTCGCGGCCTTGCGGCCGGCATGCGCCAGTTGCATGCCAATCCGCGCATCGCTGTGGGTATGAACGAAGTCGACAACGCGCCGCCACGCTCCGACATGCTCGGGCTTGTACATGCCAGCGCAACCCGGACTGATCCGGCCATCACGGTTGACGTCGGTCATTTCGGTGATGACCAGGCCCGCACCGCCCAGCGCCCGGCTGCCCAGATGCACGAGATGCCAGTCGTTGATCGTGCCGTCCTCCGCCGAGTATTGGCACATCGGCGACACGACGACCCTGTTCTTCAGCACCAGATCGCGCAGCTTGAAGGGCGTGAACATCGGCGGCGCGGTCGGCACGTTCCGGCCGCTCTGGTTGGCCGCCTTCGTCGCGTACCACGCGTCGATTTTCGCGACGTAGGCCGGGTCTCGTTGCTTGAGGTTCTCGTGACTGATGCGCAGGGAACGGGTTAGCAGGCTGAAACCGAACTGGATCGGTTCGAGATGTTCGTGGTAGCGCTCCGTCTCTTCGAACCAGCAAAGCGACGTCCGCGCAGCGCGCTGAATGCTGGCCACCGCCGGCTGCCGTTCCGCCTCGTAAACGCGCAGCGCGTCCGCCACATTGTCCGACTGCGTCAACGCCTTGGCCAATTCGACGGAATCTTCCATCGCTAGCTTGGTGCCGGACCCGATCGAGAAGTGGGCGGTGTGCACGGCGTCGCCGCTGAGGACGACATTGCCGTGTGACCAGTTGCAGCACGAAATTGTCGGGAAGTTGCGCCAGTGCGACCGGTTCTTAATCAGCGGGTGGCCCTGCAGCTCGTCCCTAAACAGCGCTTCGGCGTAGCGGATCGTGCCATCCTCATCGTCGATGCGCAGACCGCTATTGGCAAAGGTCTGGTCGGTGCATTCCAGGATGAAAGTCGAATACCCAGGCATATAGCGGTAGGCATGCACCCGCCACAACCCGTGTTCGTTTTCCTTGAAGTAGAAGGTGAAAGCCGGGAACTCGCGGGTGGTACCAAGCCAGACGAACTTGTTCGGGCGGAAATCGATCTGCGGTTCGAAGTGTTCGGCATACCGGTCCCGCACCAGACTGTTGACACCGTCGGCGGCAAACACCAGGTCGCAATCGCGCCAATCCTCCGGATCGCCGATATCCGTCTCGAACAACAGCTTGACCCCGAGCTCGGCGCAACGTTCCTGCAGGATGTTGAGCATCAGCTTGCGCGACATCCCGGCGAACCCGTGCCCGGTCGAAGTCAGTACATTGTCTTTGAAATGGATATCGATGTCGTCCCAATGGGCGAAGCTGGCGGTGATGCGCTCATAGCTTTCCCGGTCCGCATCGGCAAAGCCCTCCAACGTCGCGTCGGAGAAGACCACGCCAAAGCCGAACGTATCGTCCGGACGATTCCGTTCGACGACGGTGATGTCGGCGCCGGGGATCGCCTTCTTCATCAGAATGGCGAAGTAGAGTCCTCCCGGGCCGCCGCCGAGGCAGTTTATCTTCATTGAGCCTGCTGTTCTTCTTGTTGGCGTAGCTTGAACCGTTGAATCTTACCGGTCTCGGTGCGCGGCAGATCATCGACGAACGCGATAGCCCGCGGGTATTTGTACGGCGCGATCTCCGCCTTGACGAAATCCTGCAGTTCTTTTGCCCGCGCCTCATCGCCGGCCAAGCCATCCCGCAAGATGACAAATGCCTTGACGATGTGACCGCGCTCCCGGTGCGGCGAAGCGACGACCGCGCACTCCCGAACACAGTCATGCTCCATCAGGATCGCCTCGACTTCCGGCCCCGATATGTTGTAACCGGAGGAGACAATCATGTCGTCGGCGCGCGACTGGTACCAGTAGTATCCATCCTCGTCGCGAAGATACAGATCCCCGGGCAGGTTCCAGCCGTTCCGCACATAGGCTTGTTGGCGCTCCGGGTTGTCGAGATAGCGGCATCCGGTTGGGCCGCGTATCGCAAGCAGTCCAACTTCACCCGGTCCGAGTTCCTGCCCATCCTCGCTGACGATACGTGCTTCGTAACCGGGCACGACTTTCCCCGTGGCGCCGGGCCGGATATCCGCACCCGCCGAAGAAACGAAGATGTGTGTCATCTCGGTCGAACCGATGCCGTCGATGATACGAACACCCGTCGCCTCCTCCCAAGCATCGAACGTCGGTTTGGGCAGGGTCTCCCCGGCGGACACGCAGGTCTTTAGTGATGATATGTCGTAGTCGGACAAGCGGTCCAGCAGTGCCCGAAACATTGTCGGCGCCGAATAGAGCGTGGTGCAGCGGTGTTTCTGCACCGTTTCCAGCAGAAAGTCGGGTCCGGGCCGGGAATAGGCGACGGACGCGCCGACGCTGAGCGGGAAGGCCAGCAACGCGCCAAGGCCGAAGGTGAAGGCGAGAGGCGGTGTGCCCGTATAGACCTCATCGGCATTCGCACCGGCCACGTGTGTCGGAAAGCAGTCGCACATCGCAATGATGTCGCGGTGCAGGTGCAGGGTACCCTTCGGCTGGCCGGTCGTACCGGACGTGAACGCAATCAGCACGGCGTCATCCGCCGCGGTGTCGACGGCTGTGAATGGGCCCGTTTTCTCACGCAGCAGCCGGTCGAACCCCGTGTCGCCATCGCCCAGGGCCGAAAACAGCTCTGTTCGCTCGATAAGCCGGCCCCTGGTGGCTTTGTCCAACTCCTCCGCCAGCGACGCATCGCACAGCGCGAAGCGCACTTGCGCCCGATCGATGATGTAACCCAGCTCCCGCGCCCGCAGCAGCGGCATTGTCGCGACACAAACACCACCGGCCTTGGCGGTGGCCAACCATACCGCCGCCATCATCGGGTTATTGGGACCTCGCAGCAGCACCCGGTTGCCGGGGATGAGGCCCATATCATCAACCAAGACCTGGGCAATCCGATCCACCTGGGACCGAAACGCCTCGTAAGACCATGCTCCGCCGTCAAACAACATTGCCGGATGGTCGCCACGCTCCGCATCGATCTGCCGGTCCAATAGCGCCACAGCCGCGTTCATCCGATCCGGATACGCGGCAAGCTCCGGCAGTGCGCTATAGTCCATCCAGGGTTGCTGATCCGGTGGCGGCATGTGGTCGGCGGCGAAGGTATCCACGTGGATCGATCGACCACCGGGGCGTTTCGGCATTCTCAGCAAACCTCCTCCAGATCCGCCAACTGGGGCAACGGCAGCGTCAGCCGAACCGTGTTCGACGGCACGCTGCCCCGCCCCGCCGCATCATAGGCGCGCACATAGTAGGTGTAGGTTATGCCGCCCAACACGCTCATGTCGCGGTAACGAGCGCCCTTGACAGCTTCGACGCATCGTACTTGGCCGTCATCTTCCGCACGATACACATCGTAGCCGGCGACATCGCCGGCGGCACGTGACCAGTCCAACTTGATCTCGCCCTTTTTGAATCGCGCCTGAAGTCGCGCTCCATCCTTCGGCCATGCCGGGGCATCGCCGACCGTCTCAACTGGCGGGGCCTGGCGGAGGTGTTTCGGCCATAGAAAGCAGTGCACTTCTTTGAAGTTCTCGTCGAGCGTCTTGCAGACATTGCAATAGATACAGCGAACGATCTCGTCCGTACGGCCCTGCCGTACCTTCTTTGGCCAATCCGGGTCGGCGAGTAACTGCCGCGCCATGCCGATGATATCGGCCATACCCGCCTGCAGCAGCCCCTCGGCATCAACGGGGTCGGAGATTTTGCCGGCCGACACGACCGGCACCGCGTATCCTTTTTCGTTGATGAAAGACTTGATCGCCGCCGCCAGGTGCGCATGCGGCAGCGGCGGGTACCAGTCGCCCGGCATACAGCGGTCACCCGAATAGCCGGTGTAGGGGTAGAGCGGTTGCCCCTCGCGGTAGACGGCGTCCTCGAACTTGCCGCCAACGGAAAGTGAGATGTAGTCGACGCCAAGTTGCGCCATGCGTAACGCGATCAGCTTTGCGTCTTCGACCGTGTAGCCGTCCTTGATGCATTCCTCCGCCAGGAAACGCGCCCCAACGGGGAAGTCGTCGCCGACCTGTTTTCGCACCGCAGCCATGACACGGCCGAACATATGCAATCGGCCTTCCATGGTCCGGCCCGAATACGCATCGCGCCGCGGGTTTCGTTTGGACACAAAAGACGCGAGCGTGTAGGCGTGCGCCGAGTGCAGCTCCACGCCGTCATAGCCCGCATCCTGGGCCCGCGCCGCGGCGTCGGCGAACTGTTGCACGATGAGGTCGATCTCATCGACACTCAGCATGTCGATGGTTTGCCGCCAGCCCGACCGCGCCACCTTCATGAAATGGATGATCTGCGGCACGATCTTTGACCCGGATGTCTCGTGCACCCGGCGCGCCAGGTCCGCATGACCGGCGACGAACGCGTTGTCGCTGATACGCAGCAACGGCCCCGACTTCGAGCTGTGAATGGCCATCGCCTCGACGACGATCAAGCCGACTTCGCCCTGCGCATATCGGACGTAGCGGTCGATGATATCTTGATTGACGTGACCGTCCTCGCCCGACAGACGAGTGACCATGGCCGGCACCAGAACCCGGTTGGGGATTCGCATCCCATTGATGTCGAGCGGCTCAAACAGCTTCACCGCATCATCCTTCTGCGGCTGCCAAGGTCTGCCCGGCAATGACGAGCTGCTGGATCTCACTGGTGCCCTCGTAGATCCGCAACGCCCGCACTTCGCGATAAAGCTGCTCGACCACGGATCCGCTGACGACGCCGAGTGCCCCGAAGATCTGCACGGCTTGGTCGACCACCCGCTGCGCGGCCTCTGTCGCATACAGCTTCGCCATCGCCGCTTCCCGCGTGATCCGGCCACCCTGCGTATCTTTGGTCCACGCCGCCCGGTAGATCAGCAACGCGGCGGCGTCGATCTGCACCGCCATGTCCGCAAGCTTCGCCTGGATCAGCGGCATGTCCCGCAGCTTTTGTCCAAACGCTTCCCGCTGGTTGCTACGGGCGATCGCTTCGTCAAGCGCGCGCCGCGCGAAACCCAGGGCCGCCGCGCCGACCGACGACCGGAACACGTCCAATGTCGTCATTGCAACTTTGAAGCCGTCGCCCGGCCCGCCAAGCATCTGCGACCGCGGGACCGTACAATCCGTGAGCTTCAATGTACCAAGGGGATGCGGGGCAATGACGTCGATGCGTTCAGCAACCGATAGGCCGGGTTTGTCGCTGTCGACGACAAAGGCAGACAGGCCCTTCGCACCCGGCGCCTCACCGGTCCGCGCGAACAGGACGTACTGGTCGGCGAGGCCGGCGTTGGAGATCCAGGTCTTGGTGCCGTTCAACACGTACCTGTCGCCATCCAGCCGCGCCGTCGTCGTCATGGCAGCAACATCCGACCCCGACTCGGGTTCGGAGATCGCAAACGCCGCGATCCGCTCACCGGCGGCGACCGCCGGCAGATACCGGTCTTTCAGCGCCGCCGAACCGAACAAGGAAATCGGCGCGCTGCCCAGACCCTGCATCGCGAACGCAAAGTCCGCCAGGCCGGATTGCCGAGCCAAACCCTCGCGCAACAGGCAGATGCTGCGCACATCAAGCTGCTCGTGCCGGCCGCCATGGCTTGCCGGGACGCAGTAGCGTAGCCAGCCAGCCTCGCCCAACTGCGAAACCAAGTCCCGGGCGGCCGCGTCCAGATCCGCTGTGCCATGCGTGGCATTTCCCAACACCCGGCCGATCCAATCGGCGGACTCTGCCGCGAGACGCCGATGTTCGTCGTCGAAGAACGGCCAGGTGAGGAAGGTCGTGTCCGCCATCAATCCCCTTTGAAGGCCGGTTTTTCCTTGGTCACAAAAGCTTCGTAGGCGCGGCGAAAGTCCTGGGTTTGCATGCAGGCGGCTTGCGCCTGCGCTTCCGCCTCAATGAACTCGCGGAGTCCCATGTTCCATTCCGCGTTCAGCATGGTCTTGGTCATGCCGTGCGCAAAGGTCGGCCCGGACGCCAGCCGCGCCGCCTGATCATGTGCCGCTTGCAGGAGGTCGTCCGGAGCAACCAGTCGATTGTAGAAGCCCCACCGCTCGGCTTCGCTGCCGTCCATGCTGCGTCCGGTGAGCAGCAACTCGCTCGCCCGCCCTTGGCCGACAATCCGGGGCAACATCGCACACGCGCCCATGTCGCAGCCGGCCAAACCGACTCGGGTGAAGAGAAAAGCGACTTTGCTGCTCGCCGTACCGAACCGCAGGTCGGATGCCATCGCCACACAGGCGCCGGCGCCGGCGCAGATACCATCAATCGCGGCGACGATCGCTTGCGGACATTCGCGCATTGCCAACACCAGGTCGCCGGTCATCCGCGTGAAGCGGAGGAGCTCAGGCATATCCATGTCCACCAGCGGCCCAATGATCTCGTGCACATCGCCACCGGAGCTGAAATTGCCGCCGGCGCCGGTTATTACGACAACGCTGACATCATCTGTACCCTTCAACCGCCGGAAGGTGTCCCTCAACTCGGCATAGCTCTCGAAGGTAAGAGGATTCTTCTTTTCCGGCCGATTCAGCGTGATTGTGGCGACCCTGTCTTCGACCGACCACAGGAAGTAGTTGGGCTTGAATGTTGTCGCGGCCCACCTGGTCAAGCGTCGCTCTCCCGTCCCGGCAAGTTACTCTTCAGCTTCGCGAGCAGGTTCATCAGTCTCAGAACGTCGTCCGGATCAAGGTTTCCAAACAATTGTCGAATCCAGGCACTATGCGCCGGCAGCATGTTCGAAAAGGCCTGGTCTCCCCGTTCGGTCAGCCGCACGATTTGCGCTCGCTTGTCGTGCGGTGCGACCTGGCGCTCGACAAGTCCCTCGCCCTCCAATCGGCTGATCAGACCGGTGACGTTACCGTTCGATACCATAAGGCGCTTGGACAGCTGGCCCATGGTCAGCCCCTTCGGCGCACGCGCCAACTGCGCCAGCAGGTCGAATCGAGCTAAAGTGATCCCGAATTGGCGACGCAACTGTTGCCGAACCTCCGTTTCGATGAGATTGGTGCAGGTCAGCATTCTCAACCAAAGCCGCAGCTCCATCTGGTCGCCGCCGGTTGTGGCCGTCTCGAAATCGGCTCCATTTGTCCCATCGTCTGAAGAAACCTGCATCCAACATCGGTCCTTTAGGTCCAAACCACACTGGCGTTACGGTTACACGGTCGGGTAGTTTTATCTAGGCCGGGATTCACGTGCACGCGCGTTTCGAACTACTCAGAAGGCCGCGAAGGTCTCGATACCCGGGGGACGATACTCTACACACCTGGAACTTATTTCGTATATAAAATGTTGGAGAGATTAAACAACCGATGGGCGTTCCAAGCATGAAGTTCCTGCAGCCGCCAACCTGGGCCCCGGCCCGCGGCTATGCCAATGGCGTGGTGGCGGAGGGAAAGCCGGTATTCCTTGCCGGCCAGGTCGGCTGGGACCCGGAAACCCAGCAGTTTACCCGGACCGACTTCGTCGGCCAGTTTGAGCAGGCTCTGAAGAATATCACGGCGATCCTGGCGGAAGTGGCCGCCAGACCTGAGCATGTCGTCCGAATGACCTGGTTTGTCGTCGATCGCGAGTTGTATCTGAAGAGCATAGGGGATCTCGGTGCCATTTATCGCGGCGTGATGGGACGTCACTATCCGGCGATGTCGGTCATCGCGGTGAGCGGATTGGTCGACAAGGAAGCGTTGCTCGAAATCGAGGCAACCGCCGTTGTTCCATAGATAGAAGGTCCAGAAATACACGCATAGAGAGTTTATCGAAGTCGCATTCAAGTGCTTTTGCAGATCCTCGGTGTCACCTATTATTGGTCCAACAAACCATCTTTTGGGAGGTACGAATGTTCAGACGGTCGGCACTGCTTGCCTCTGTCCTGGCACTGGGGGTAAGCCCCGCCTGGGCGGACGACGGCAAGATCAAGATCGGCTTTGTAACAACGCTCACCACCGGCGCGGCGGTCATTGGCGAAGACATGCGCAAGGCCGTGGAACTCGCACTGGACCACATCGACAGCAAGATGGGTCCCCTCGAAGTCGAGGTCGTCTACGAGGATGACGAGTTCAACCCGCAGACCGGCAAGCAGAAGACCGAGAAGCTGGTGCAGCGTGACGATGTAGATATCGTCACCGGCTACATTTGGTCGAATGTGTTGCTCGCATCCGCGAACACGGTGCTGGACGCGGGCAAGATTCTGATTAGCGCCAATGCCGGCCCGTCGCAGTTGGCCGGTCCGGGATGCCACCAGAACTTCTTCAATGTGGCTTGGCAGAATGACCAGACGCCGATGGCGCTGGGCCAAGTCCTGAACGAACGCGGTGTTGAGGACCTCTACATCATCGCGCCGAACTATGCGGCCGGCAAAGACATGGTCTCCGGCGTTGAACGTACCTTCCAAGGCAACGTGGTCGGCAAGGACATGACCACCTGGCCAAGCCAGATCGACTGGGCGGCCGAATTCACCAAGGTCAAGGCGGCCTCGCCCGATGCGGTCTTCACATTCTACCCCGGCGGCCACGGTCCTGCATTCGTCAAGCAGTACGAGCAAGCGGGCTTGGCCGACACGCCGCTCTACTCTGTCTACACTCTCGATGCGCTGAGTTTGCCGCGCTTCCAGGAAGCCGGGATGGAAACGGTGCTGGGTACGGTCATGACGCAGTTCTGGGCGCCGGACTTAGACAATGAGCAGAACCAGCGCTTTGTCGCCGATTTCCGCGCGCAGCACGGAGCTTATCCATCCTTCTATGCGGCCCAGTCCTACGACGCGATCATGCTAATCAAGTCGGCGGTCGAGGCCACCAACGGCGACCTCGACCCCGACGCCTTGCGGGCCGCGCTGGAGCAGGCCGATTTCGAGTCCGTACGTGGTGATTTCGCGTTCGGCAACAACCACTTCCCGATCCAAGACTTCCATGCCCGCCAGGTCGTAGTCGACGCGGACGGCAATTGGACGACGTCAGCCATTGGCGTCGCCTTGGAAGACCATCAGGATGTCTATGCAGCCGAATGCGGCATGTAGCGCTGCAGACATTTCATAAAGCGGGGGCGGCTGAGCCGGCCCCGCTTTTTCTTTCCGATAGATCTGGCTAGCGTGACCGCATGACGACCGCCTTTGTGCTGGAACAAGCGCTGAACGGCTTTCAATTGGGTGTCCTGTTGTTCTTGCTGGCCGCCGGATTGACGCTTGTCTTCGGCATCATGGACCTAGTGAATCTGGCCCATGGGTCGCTTTACATGGTCGGCGCCTTTTTTGCGGCGACCTTCACGCTGGCGCTGGACTCGTTTTTTATCGGGGTGCTGCTAGCGATCCCGGCGACCTTGATCGTTGGTCTTGTCGTCGAAGTCGTCGCGCTGCGCACGCTCTACGCCCGCGACCATCTGGACCAGGTGCTGGCGACCTTCGGTCTGATTCTGTTCTTCAACGAGTTGGTGCGGGTCGTCTGGGGCCCAGCGGGGCTGTCCGTGCCATTGCCGGCCGTGCTCAATGGCAGTGTGCAACTGCCCCTCGGCATCACCTACTCGACATATCGTCTGCTCATCATCGCTGTTGGCATCGCCGTCGCCTTTGGACTCTACGTCCTGGTCAGCCATACGCGCATCGGCATGCTGATACGGGCCGGCGCGTCCAATCGCACCATGGCCAGTGCACTCGGCGTCAATGTCGGGTTGCTGTTCACCCTCGTTTTTGGAATTGGCGCTGTCCTGGCAGGTCTCGCCGGGATGTTGATCGCCCCGATCAGTCAGGCGTCGATTGGCATGGGTGAACAGATCCTCATTCTGGCGTTCGTCGTGATTGTCATCGGCGGCATCGGGTCGATCCGCGGCGCGTTCATCGCGGCGCTGCTCACTGGCGTCATCGACACCATGGGCCGGGCCTTTCTGGATGAGATCCTGTTGCTCTTCATGCCGGTGCAGGCGGCGGAAACGGCGGGGCCGGCCTTGTCATCGATGCTCATCTACATTCTGATGGCGGCGATCCTCTTCTTCCGGCCGCAAGGCCTTTTTCCGCCGCGGGCCCGCTCGGCATGAAGGACATCGCCAGGAACCCAGCCGCCATTGCGACGTTCGTCCTGTTCGTGGTGATCGCCCTGGTGCCCATCGTCGCGCCGCTGATCGGCTACGGCTTCTATGTGAATGTGTTCGCCCGGATCATGATTTGGTCTATCGCCGCCGTCGGGTTGAACTTGATCATGGGCTACGGCGGCATGGTCAGCTTTGGGCATGCCGCCTATCTCGGCATCGGCGGCTACACCTTCGGCATCTTGTCCTATCACGGCATCGACAACGGCTTTATCCAGTGGCCCCTTGCGTTGGCCATCTCCGCAGTTGTCGCGTTTGTCTTCGGTGCGGTGTCGCTGCGGACGCGCGGTGTCTACTTCATCATGATCACCCTTGCCTTCGCCCAAATGGTGTTCTTTCTGGGCGCCAGTTTGGATCAATACGGCAGCAACGACGGCCTGATCATCTATAACAGAAGCACGTTCGACGTCGGTGGTGTCGGGCCGAACCTGGGTGACCGCGTCTTCTTCTACTATCTGCTGCTCGCGCTCCTACTGCTGGTCATCTTCATCTGCTGGCGTATCGTCAACTCCCGTTTCGGCATGGTCCTGCGCGGCACCAAGTCCAACGAAACCCGCGTCCATGCGATCGGCATCCCGGCCTATCGCTACCGGCTCGTCGCGTTCGTCATCTCCGGCGTGATCGTTGGCCTTGCCGGCATTCTCATGGCCAATCTTGAGAAGTTCATCAGCCCCGACATGATGAACTGGCCACGGTCTGGCGAATTGATCTTCATGGTCGTGCTGGGCGGTATGGGCACCCTGTTCGGACCGGTTTGGGGCGCGCTTGCCTTCCTGTTGCTGGCCGAGATCCTGTCGAGCTTCACCGAACACTGGCACCTGATCTTTGGCCCGCTGCTGATTCTCGTAGTGCTGTTCGGCCGCGGTGGTGTTCTTGGGTTTGTCGAACGCCTCAACCCACGCCATGCCTGAAAGCCGCCTTGAGGTCGAGGCACTGACCAAGGCGTTCGGCGGATTGGTCGCCGCCGATGCGGTGTCGTTTGAGTTGGAACCGGGCGAGCTGCACGCGTTTATCGGACCGAACGGCGCCGGCAAGACGACCCTGGTGAACCTGCTGGCCGGCCAACTGAAGGCGGATACCGGCAGCATCAAGTTCGATGGTGTGCCAATCACCAATTGGTCGGCGGCCGCACGCGCGCGTCATGGATTGGTACGTTCGTTCCAGATCACCAGCATCTTCCGTGACTTCACGGTGCTCGACAATGTGGCTTTGGCCGGCCAATCCCGCCAGGGACACAGCTTCGGGTTTTGGCGCGCCGCCCGTAACGACCCGGCACTACGCGATCCGGCGCTACGGGTTCTAGATCAGGTCGGGCTGGCGTCCCGTGCCGATGTGCCCGCCGGCGCCCTGTCCCATGGTGAACAGCGCGCCCTTGAGATCGCCATCGCCCTGGCGACGGAACCGAAGATCCTGCTACTCGACGAACCGATGGCCGGCATGGGCCCCGACGACAGCGAGCGCATGATCGCCTTCCTGGGGCGGCTCAAACGCCGCTACACCATCATGCTGGTGGAGCACGACATGGATGCGGTGTTTGCACTGGCCGACCGCATCACGGTGCTGGTCTACGGTCGTCCCATCGCCACTGGCGCACCTGCCGAGATCCGCGCCAATGCCAAGGTGCGGCAGGCTTACCTGGGCGACGAAGAAACGGCGGCCGCCTGATCATGCTTGAGGTATCCGGACTCGAAGCGGCCTACGGGAGCAGCCAGGTCTTGTTCGGCATGGCCTTCCGCATCGAGGCCGGTGAAGTCGTGACGCTCCTCGGCCGCAACGGCATGGGCAAGACGACGACCGTCAATGCCCTGATGGGGATCGTTCCCCCAACCGCCGGCACAATCCAATTCGAAGGCGCATCCCTGGCCGGCAAGCCGCCTTTCCGTATTGCCATGGCCGGCCTGGGGCTCGTGCCGGAAGGCCGGCAGGTTTTCCCCAATCTCACCGTGTTGGAGAACCTGACCGCCACCCTCGCCAACCGCCGGAACGTCAGCGATCCCTGGACGTTGGAAAAAGTCTTCGCGCTGTTCCCGGGGTTGCAGGCACGGCGCAACAGCATGGGCAGCCAGTTGTCGGGCGGCGAACAACAAATGCTCGCCATCGGCCGCGCCCTATTGACCAACCCACGCTTGCTGATTCTCGACGAAGCGACGGAAGGACTCGCGCCGCTGATCCGCGCCCAGATCTGGCGCGTGCTTCAGCAGTTGAAGGACGCCTCGTTGTCGATCCTGGTGATCGACAAGAACGTACAGCGGCTGCTCGCTTTCGCCGACCGCCACTACATCGTCGAGAAGGGACAGGTCGTCTGGTCCGGTGATACCCAAGCCTTCCGCAACGCGACCGACGTTCAGCATCGCTATCTCGGCGTCTAGCCGATCAGTGGAACAGTACGTATTCGAAGTCGACCGGCTTCCCGTGAATGCCGCGCTTCGGCGGTGCGATCCATCCAGCCATCTGTCCCGGCCCGGTCACCGGTTGCATGAGCGATCGCACATAGGCCTTGTCGTCTTCGGTGGGTAGCCATTCCGCCTGCCGTTTGTTCCAGGTGGCCTGATCCAGGATCTGCCCGTCCGGACTCGCATAGCAGTCGGCAAACGCGCCAATCTCCCGGTGAAAGGCGGGATGCGGCAGGTAAAGCTCCGTGTCGATGCCGAAGCTGCGGATGACCTTGTTGAACCGGTTCATGCCGCGCTGGCTGTCCTTGGTGTAGTCCTGGCGCAGGCGCTCATTCACGGCCGTCAGGGCGGAGACGTCTTGAGTCCGCACGACCCCATTCTCGACAAACGGCACGGCTTCGCCCAGGTCTGCGAGCACATGATCGTCCGCGATCTTGCTCTCGTGATAACGGCCTTTCAGCCCCATGGAGTAGTAGTTCGCGGCATTCGTCGACTGTTCCTGCCCGAACAGATCGAGGCAGATGCTGTAGTGGAAGTTGATGAACTTCTGAAAGGTCTGCAGGTCGATGCCACCGAACCGCCGAATGTCGGCGGTATCGTGTTCGCGCATCAGGGCGCAGCTACGTTCCAAAACTCGCGCCAAGCCGTATTCGCCGACGAACATGTGATGCGCTTCTTCCGTCAGCATGAAACGGCAGGTGCGCGACAACGGGTCGAAACCAGACTCTGCCAGGGCCGATAGCTGGAACTTGCCGTCCCGGTCCTGGAAGAAGGTGAACATGAAGAACGACAGCCAGTCGTCGGTCGGTTCGTTGAACGCCTTGAGGATGCGCGGCCGGTCGGGGTCACCGGCATGCCGCGCCAACATCGCTTCGCCTTCTTCACGCCCGTCCCGGCCGAAATAGGCGTGCAAGAGGTAGACCATCGCCCAAAGATGGCGCCCTTCTTCGACGTTGACCTGGTACAGGTTGCGCAAGTCGTAGAGCGACGGGCAGGTCTTCCCGAGCTGCCGCTGCTGTTCGACCGAGGCCGGTTCGGTGTCGCCTTGTGTGACAATCAGCCGCCGTAGTTCGGCCCGATACTCGCCAGGCAACTCAGTCCAGACCGGTTCGCCTTTGTGGGTGCCGAAGCCAATGCGCCGGTCCGCCTCCGGCTGGGCCAGAAAGATGCCCCAACGATAATCCGGCATGCGCACATGATCGAAATGCGCCCAGCCATCGGTATCAACGCTGATTGCCGTGCGCAGATAGACCTCGTGTTGCTGGCTATCGATCGGTCCCAGATCGTTCCACCAGGTTTGATAGGCCGGCAGCCACCGCTCCAACGCCCGTTGCAGCCGCTTGTCGTCGCTCAGATTGACGTTGTTGGGAATCTTGTCGTTGTAGCTGACCTGCATGTCTACACGCGCTCCCTATCGAATTCGCTTTTACGCCCTGACCCGAACAGCTTCAGGGCGCCTTTGTCGCCGACCGCATTCGGCCGTTGAAAGATCCAGTTCTGCCAGGCGCTCAACCGCCCGAAGATTTTTGTTTCTAACGTTTCCGGCCCAACAAACCGCAAGTTGGCTTCCATACCGTTCAAGGCGTCTGGCGAAAAACTTGCACGCTCTTCAATGGCGACCCGCACCTCATCCTCCCAGTCGATATCGTCCGGCGCGAAGGTGACGAGGCCAAGCCCCTCTGCTGTCCCCGCATCGAGCTCCTTGCCAACCTCAGAGGTCAATTCGGCGGCGGCCCCGGCCGTGCCAATCAGGCGGCTCTCCAACCGTGTCAGCCCATTGCCCATCGGCAACGGGCCGAAGTTCATACCGCTCAGTCGTAACGACGCCACGCGGTCGTCGTCTTCCTGCGTCCCATCGAGCATGTAGCTTCGGTCGGCGGCAAAGGCGAGTTCCGCTAGTGAGCCGCAAAAACACGAGCCCGGTTCGATAACTGCGATCAGGCTGCGCGACGAAACGTCCAGTCGCTTCAACGTCCGCTTCAGATAGAGCAGGATCTCCCGCACCAGCCAGTGCGATCGGTTTGCCAGTAACCAAGCGTCATGGGCGGTCAACAGATCGGGATCGCCGGTTGTTTTCAGCACCCACGTGCCAACGGTCGGTTCGTTCACGCGAAGATGCAGGATCGCGTCTTCCAGCTCCCGACTCACCGCGAGCGGCCAAAACCCGGTCCCCAGTTCGGCGAGTGCCGAGGTCTCGGCCGGCGGCGCTTCATCCGGACCCTGGATCGTCAACGTCGCCACGCCTTGCGCCCGGTCGAGCTGCACGTCGACATTGCCGTAAGTGATGGAGTCAGCCATCACTGACCGGTCCAACGGCCCGAGCGTGATCCCATCCGCATCCATCGGCCGGTCCGAGCGTTCGGCCAGCGCTGCCGCGCGCACCCGCGCTCTATCCGACAGGGCTGATCGCGGCGCCAACTCGTCCACCAAGTTCCAACTCAACGCCCGCTGGCCGCGAATGCCTTCGGTCAGCGAACAAAAAACGTCGGCCCGGTCACGGCGCACATGCCGTTTGTCGACGACACGCGTCAGCCCACCGGTGCCCGGCAGGACTGCGAGCAACGGCACTTCGGGCAAGGACACCGCCGTCGATCCATCGTCGACCAGCATGATGTGGTCGGTGGCGAGGGCCAGTTCGTACCCGCCGCCGGCCGCGGTACCGTTGATCACCGTCATGTAGGTCTGACCCGAATGGGCGGTGGTATCTTCGATCGCCAACCGCGTCTCGTTCGTGAACTTGCAGAAGTTCACCTTCGCGGCATGCGACGACCGGCCAAGCATGCCGATGTTGGCGCCGGCGCAGAAAACCCGGTCCTTGAGTGATGTGATGACGACCGTCTTGACCGCCGGATGTTCGAACCGCAGCCGTTGCACGGCGTCGTTCAGCTCGATGTCGACACCCAGGTCGTAGGAATTCAGCTTCAGCCGGTACCCGGGATCCAGTCCGCCATCTTCATCGACATTCATGGCCAGCGTCGCGACCGATCCGTCGACCTTGATCGTCCAATGCCGGTAACGGCTAGGGTCCGTCCGAAAGTCGATCATGCCAATAGTTTGTAACCTAAATTATTGGCAAGGCAACTCATCCTGACGTGATCAGGCGATCTGGCTGATTTCCCCGCGTTCCTGGGGGCGACGTGAGCCTTTTTGGGTTTGCCAGCCTTCACGCATCACCCCGCAGAACGCCTCCGTCGACGCGCCCGGCTCGATCTGCAGGCTCCCGTACCAGATCTCACCGGAGGTCCGGGCGGTCGCCGCGAGTTCGACGCTGACGGCCTGGATCTCACCGGCAAATTGACCTTCCACCCGCACCCGGTCGGCGACAATGCGCCCCGTCACATGGGCACGGCGCGTCACCCGGAGGAACCTGCACTCAATGTCGGCTTCGGCCCGCCCGCGGATCTCGACGTCGCCAGGTGAATAAAGCTCCCCGGAAACGAAAGTGGCGGCAGGGAATATCGATGGGCCCATGGGCCAAGGATGGCACAATTGGGTGCCGCCAGGAAGAACCTAGCGGCATTAGCGGCTGCGCTAAGCCGTGCGGTCCCCGGAAGCCTGGTCGTTGACGGCGAGACGCAAGAACGGCGTCTTCTGGTCATCCGCCGGCGTTGTCAGCCGTTTCTTCGCGTCGAAACGGGATGTGTCGCGCGGGCCTTGCGCATCGGTCCCCGGCGATTCGACGTCCGCTGACTCGGTTATGCGCTGATCCAGTTCGGCGAACTGGGCTTCGATGCTTTCAATTGAACGTAGCTTGTTTGGCGCTCTGACCATCGGCGGCTCCATCGATCGAAGCGCAGCATATGCTCCAATCGAGTCGGCACCGAATGTCCCAAAAAGCCTACTCCTTATCGGAGAGGCTGCGTCGCTCTGTCCTAGAGGGCCTTGGTTAGTCCAAGTTCCAGGGTGCGTCCCGCGCCGATCGCCACGCAGTTCAAAGGCTCCTCGGCGATGAAGACCGGCAGCCCGGTCTCCTTGCGGATCACCTCATCAAGGCCCTGCAGCAGCGAGCCGCCGCCGGTCATGGCGATCCCCTTGTCGACCAGGTCAGCGGCCAACTCGGGCGGGGTGTTCTCCAGTGCGGTGGTGACCGCTTCAAGGATCGCGCCAACCGGGTCGGCCAGCGCCTCGGCGATTTGCCGCTCACTGAGGATCAGTTCCTTCGGCACACCGTCTGCCAGACCGCGGCCCTTGACCGAGATTGTCCGCCCGGCGCCGTTTTCAGGTGCTTCGGCGGCGCCGATCTCCTTCTTGATCCGCTCCGCCGTGGCTTCGCCGATCAGCAGGTTATGGTGCCGGCGGATGTAGCCGATGATCGCGTCGTCCATCCGGTCGCCGCCGACCCGGGCCGAGCCCGAATAGACGATACCGCCCAAGGACAACACGGCCACCTCGGTGGTCCCGCCGCCGATATCGACGACCATGGACCCGGTGGCTTTGGAAACGGGCAGCCCGGCGCCGATAGCGGCAGCCATGGGTTCCTCAATCAACCAGACCCGGCGCGCCCCGGCGCTCTCCGCAGCCTCTTGAATCGCGCGCCGCTCGACGGCGGTCGAACCGGACGGCACGCAGACCACCACACGGGGACTGGTAAAGCTGGTCCGGGGGGTCGCCTTCTTGATGAACTCCTTGATCATCTCCTCGGCGACTTCGAAATCGGCGATCACGCCATCGCGCAACGGCCGGATCGCCGAGATCGTGTCGGGCGTGCGGCCCAACATTTCTTTGGCTTCCTTGCCGACGGCGATCGTCTGCCGACGTCCGCGGCCCGCCGAACTGGCGACGACCGACGGCTCGTTGAGGATGATCCCCCGGCGCGGAACAAATACCAAAGTATTGGCCGTGCCGAGATCGATCGCGATGTCGGTGGATAGCCTGTCGAAGACGGAGGTGAACATCACGGGCTCATAAACGGTGAGTTCGCAGGCTAACCTCGGTTAATTAATAGACTATTGAGTGTAGTTTACCGCAACTCGGCAGCGTCGAGTTCGGTCAGCCGGTTGTCCCGGATGACGGCAATAAGCGCGTCGACGTAGGCCGGTCCTTCTTCTGAATATGCTTCCAAAGTTCCGGCAGCGCGAATGGCATCCACGCGCCGATTGCGCGCCCGCATCTCGGCCCGGTACTGGCGAAACGGCGCGTAGGCTTGGTGGCTGTTCAGGTTGTGGGCGTAGGCCCGCACGCTATCCAACAGCGTCGGGAAGGATCGGACGGCGAATCGGTCGCTGTTGGACCGCGAGGGGCTCAGGCCAGGGCCGGCGCGCCAGATACGCTGGCCGAACAGCGCGTTGCCCTCCAGGGCAAAGCGCGATCCACCCCAGCCGCTTTCCTGTGCCGCCTGCGCCAACGCCACGGCGGGCGAGATCGTGTCGACACGGCCCAGCAAGTCTTCGAGGTCGGCCGGATCGCCACCATACCGGTCGGCGAGTTCGGTGAGCCAGTCGTCGGGGGCCGTGGCGGCTGGCCGGACCGGGTTCTCCGCCAGGCGTAAAAGACGCCGGCGGTCGGCCAGGATCTCTTCATTCGCCTGCAGCACCAGGGGCAGAACGGCGCTGAGGAACAGGTGGCGCCGTTCATCACCCGCGCCGCCCGCGAGATCCGGCGGCAGGGCGGCCAGCAACAGCGGCGGCACCGGCTGATCGCCCCGGCGGATGGCGTCCAGGTCCAACGCCCCGACCGCCAACAACTGCTCCAACTCGGCTGCAGAGTCGGCGGCGAAGGTCCCTGCGACGAAACTCCTGCCATGGTGGTCGCCGATGCCCTTGAACAGCCCGGCGATGGTACTGATCAGCACGCCCAGCGTCAGAACGCCGATGGCAATGGGCTGGGTTGGCCATGACCGAATCGTCGCGATGATCCGGTCCACGGCAGCCCGCGCGTCTGCCAGGGCGCGCCGCAGCTGCGCGACGTAGCGTGTATAGGGTTCCGCCGACATGCTGGCGCCACAATCTGCGGCCATCGGTCAAGGAACGGCTAACAAACGGGGTAGCTCCCAACATGGGTATATGCCGAAAGTGGTAGATCTACCCAGGGGATTAACAAGAGCGGCTATCGCTTTGACGTATCTGGACGTCAGAAGCTTCACATGCAATATTTTTAGTTACGACGGAAATACCACGAAAATTAATCATAAGTAATTCCGCGCTCGACGGGGCACGTCAAAGTAAACGGGTAGTGAGAGTACTTTTGATGACAAGAAAGACCCATCACCTGACTTGGTTCGAGGCGTTTTCTCTCCTCACTCTTCTTGTTTCTGTCATGGCGATGTACGGATTGGCTGGTCTGCAAAGCCAGCGTGGCCACACCGTCATCAGCCTGGCCAAGCTTCCGGACCATGTCTCGGGCGGCGATGCGGCCATTCTCGACTACGACATCGCCGATATCCGCGCCGGCCGGGCCGATGTGCCCCGCCTGTTCCTCGCGAACATGCCGAACAACTACTTTGACATCGACACGATTCCGGAGCGGAAGCGGGAGTTCCTGCGGATTCTGCTCCCCCTCGTCCTGCTGGCGAACGAAGAGATCCGGATCGAGCGGCAGCATCTGCTGGAGGTCCTCGCGCTGCGGGAGGCCGGTCAGGAACTGCCGGCTGCCGCCGAGAGCTGGCTGAACGAACTGATGGTCAAGTATGAGGTCGAACCCGGCGATTTCCCGACCCTGTTGCGCCGTGTCGACATAGTTTCGCCGGCCGTAACCCTGTCCCAGGCCATCGAAGAAACCGGCTGGGGCCGCTCGCGCTTCGTCAAGCAGGGCAACGCCATCTTCGGTGAGCGGACCTGGTCCAAGGGCGCCGGCATCGTCCCTGCCGACCGGCCCGAAGGGCGCCGCTATGAGGTGCGCCGGTTCGAGACCTTGCTCGAAAGCGTCCAGGCCTACGCGCTGAACTTGAACACCCACCCGGCCTATGCTGACTTCCGGGCGCTCCGCTCGGAGCTGCGCCAAGCCGGGCGCCACAACCCGGCCGAATTGGCGGAAACGCTGCTCGCCTATTCGGAGCGCGGCATCGACTACATCCGGGCGATCCGGCGCGTCATGCGCGACAACCAGCTACACCAATTCGAGACGGCTAAGCTAACCGGCATTCTCGCCAGCGATCCCCAAATCGCCGGACTATAGGGCCGCCCCGTCTCCTCCGGCGGCCCGGTCTCCCCTCTTGATCGCGGGTTAAAGAACCCCTACCTCTAGTTAAGCGCGGTGCCTATCGAGGGCCGCGCGGGGTGCCGCTAAGGGCCTGCCGATAAAGTGCAGTCAGTGCTTTTTCGTTGCAGCTCGCTCTAGAGAGAGGAGTTTGCATGTCACGAGTATCAATCCTCAACAGCCCCTTTCTGCTTGGGTTCGACCGGTTCGAACGGACGCTGGAGCGTGTCGCCAACGCCTCGGCTGACGGCTATCCGCCGTACAACATCGAAGCATTGGGCGACGACCGATTGCGGATCACCTTGGCCGTCGCCGGTTTCGCGATGGACGATCTGGATGTTTCGATCGAGGACAATCAGTTGACCATCCGCGGCAAGCAAAAGACCGAGCCGGAGCGGGTCTATCTGCATCGCGGCATCGCCGCGCGGCAGTTTCAGCGCAGCTTCGTGCTCGCCGAAGGTATCGAAGTCGAAGACGCGGTGCTCGACAACGGTCTGCTGAACATCGAGTTGCGCCGGCCAATGCCTGAGCGCAACGTCCGTACCGTCGAGATAAAGCCAGGCTCTAAAGAGAAGCGCCTGAAGACCATCGACCTAGAACCTCAAAACCAGAGTTGAGGACCATCCAGATGACGACAGCACCGAACACCGATCTCCGGCAGATTTCTGCACAAGACTTCGCGATGCTCGGCATTACCGATATCGCCTACGTTCGTTCCAAAGCGGTCGATGAGACGATTGTGTTTGCCATTCATTCGGCCGACGGCAACGAAGTTGCGCAACTGCCGACCCGGGAAGCCGCGATCGCCACAATCATTCAGAACGATTTGGAGCCCGTCGGGCTCCAATAGGATCGCGTCGGGAGGGGTTACGCCGCCCCGTTCAGCGGTTTCGTCAGCAACGCATAAAGCGCGTCACGGTCTTCTGAGCCACGCAACTTGTCGCAATAGGTTGCGTCGCGCAGTTGGCGTGACACCCGCGCCAGGGCTTTCAGGTGATCGGCGCCGGCCGAGTCCGGGGCCAGCAGCAGGAAAATCAAATCGACGGGTTGCTCGTCAATCGAGTCGAAGTCGATCGGCTGCTCCAACCGTGCGAACAGCCCCCGCATCTGGTCGAGTCCGTCCAGCTTGCCATGCGGAATGGCGATGCCGTTGCCGACGCCGGTCGTGCCCAACTTCTCGCGCTGCTGCAGCACGTCGAAGATGTCCCGCTCATCCTTCCCGGTAACTTTGGCCGCTGCGCGAGCCAGTTCCTGGAGTGCTTGCTTCTTGCTCGTCGACCGGAGATTCGGAAGAACAGCCTCTTCATTGAGCAGGTCTTCGATCTCCATTCGTCCACCTGTGTTGGCAGGGCGGCTAACAGGCCGCTGTTCGGTTCTAGTCGGAACCGGGGTCGATCCAACCGATATGCCCATCTGGCCGACGGTAGACAACGTTTAATCCCCCATGACGTGCGTTGCGGAATAGTTTCACAGGAAGCTGCCCAAGATCCAACCGCATTACCGCTTGCGACACCGATAACCTTTCGATGTCGACCGTGTTCTCAGCAACGACAGTCGGATTTTCGGTGTCCGCGCCTTCGGGCTCGTTGCCGTCGTCTTCTTCGGCAAGGACGTAACTTCGCGCCGCGGTCAGCTCGATTTCTTTCGTATTGTGGTGGTTGCGCACACGACGCTTGTGCCGCCGCAACCGCTTCTCCAGGTGCAAAGCCGCCGCATCGAACGCGCCATGTGCATCGCCACCGGTTTCGTGACCGCGCAACTGAATACCGCGTCCGACATGGACAGATACGTCTACTCTGAAGTCACCGCCTTCACGCGAGACCACAACTTCCGCGTCCATCGCGTTGCCGAAGTACTTTTCGACCACATTCGTGAGTGCGCTGCGTACATGTTCCCGCAACGCATCTCCGACCTGCATTCCTTTGCCTGTTACGGAGACCTGCATACCTGTCCGTTTGCCCGCCATTTTGCGCCGCCCTGTGAACGGCAGCAATTGTTAATCGGCTGGGCGAGTTTCCTTGAGCGGCGCGAACCTAGTTACCTGGTAACCTGAAGTCAAGGCACCACAAGTGTTGCACAAGCGACCAAGAATTAGTCCAGTTCGGACCTTATCCATTTGTATTTAAAGGGATAAAGCGTTCCGCTTGTCGCGACGGCGCTGCACGGATGAGGGGATGTGCAGGGCTTCCCGGTATTTTGCGACGGTCCGGCGGGCAATCTCGATTCCGTCCTTCTTCAGGATATCCACAATGCGGTCGTCCGACAGGACCTCCGCCGCCGTTTCATCGTCGATCAGCGATTTGATTCGGAACCGCACCGCTTCCGCGGAATGGGGATCGCCATGGGTGCTCGTAATCGCACTCGTGAAGAAGTACTTCAGTTCGTAGATCCCGCGCGGCGTTGCAATGTACTTGTTAGCCGTCACACGGCTGACGGTACTCTCGTGCATCTCGACGGCTTCAGCGACGTCACGCAGGACGAGCGGCCGCAAGTACGCAATGCCGCGCCGAAAGAATCCGTCTTGTTGACGCACGATTTCAGCAGCGACCTTGAGTATCGTCGTTGCCCGCTGGTCCAACGCTTTGACCAGCCAGTTCGCCGACTGCAACTGCTCCGTCACATAGGCTTTCTCTTTGCCGCCACGCTGGCTGACCTGACGATGGTAGTCGCGGTTGACCAGCACCCGCGGCAACGTCGCCGCGTTCAGTTCGACAATCCAACCGCCCTTTCCGTCTGGCCGCATCAGCACATCAGGCGTCACCGGTTGCGCGACGGCTTCGTCGAAGACCGCCGCCGGTTTCGGGTTTAGCGCGCGAATTTCCGCCGCCATCTCCGCCAAATCTTCGTCGTCGACCCCGCATAGGCGTTGCAGTGATTTTACATCACGCTTGGCTAGCAGATCGAGATGGTCGAGCAGGGCCTGCATCGCTGGATCGAGCCGGTCCTTCTCGCGCAGTTGAATGGCGAGACACTCCGCCAAGTCGCGCGCAAATACGCCTGCTGGATCGAAGGTCTGCAGCCGCTCCAGCACACCAGCGACAACCGGCACATCCGCGCCCAGATCGGTAGCCGCTTGCTCGACTGTGCAGCCAAGGTAACCGGCGTCATTCAATTGCTCGACGAGAAACAGCGCGACCATGCGTTCCGCCGCGTCATGTATCTCCACGCCGATCTGTTCGATCAGATGATCGCGCAGCGTCTGTGCCGTCGTCGCAGTCTGCTCGAGGAAATCACCGGCCTCGCCGTTGATGCGGTCGCCGGAACCGAAACTGTCGCGTGGCGCGGCATTGTCGACCCAGACTTCATCGTAACTCGCATCGAGCGGCGAGTTCGATTCGTCGGGCATTAGCTCTGCTTGCGTCAGCGTCGCCGTGTCGGCGTCAATCGGCGCATCGCCCGCGTCATCGGTGTCGGACGGGTTGTCATCCGCACCTTCGTCGCGTTCGAGCAACGGGTTGCTCTCCAGCTCGCCTTCAACATACGCAGCAAGATCGGTGTTGGAGAGTTGCAGCAGTTTGATCGCCTGCTGCAACTGTGGCGTCATTACCAGCGACTGCGAGAGCCGTAGGTCCAGGCGCTGCAGCATAGCCATGGTCAGGAACTACAGGCTGAACCTTTCGCCCAGGTAAACACGCCGCACATCCTCGTGTGCGACGATCTCAGCCGGGGCGCCGTTCATCAGGACCATCCCGTCATGCAGGATGTAGGCGCGGTCGACGATGTCCAACGTCTCGCGGACATTGTGGTCAGTGATCAACACGCCGATGCCGCGATCCTTCAGATGGCTGACCAGGTCGCGGATATCCGAGAGCGAAATCGGATCGATGCCGGCCAGCGGTTCGTCGAGCAGAATGAAGTGCGGTTGGCTGGCGAGTGCCCGCGCAATTTCCACGCGCCGCCGCTCGCCACCCGATAGTGCAAGCGAGGGCGAGCGCCGTAGGTGGGTAATGGAGAACTCGGCCAGCAACTCCTCGAGCATCAGCTCGCGCCGGTTCGCTTTGGGTTCCACCACCTCGAGTATCGCCCGGATGTTCTGCTCGACCGACAAGCCGCGAAACACCGACGGCTCCTGCGGCAGATAGCCGACGCCGAGGCGCGCCCGCCGATACATCGGCAAGTTGGTGATCTCATGATCGTCGAGGTAGATGCTGCCAGTATCCGGGGTGAGCAACCCGGTGATCAGATAGAAGCAGGTCGTCTTGCCGGCGCCGTTCGGTCCCAGCAAGCCAACGGCCTCGCCACGGCGGACGGTGATACTGACATCCCGCACCACCGGGCGGTTCTTGAACCGCTTGCCGAGATTCTTGGCCTGCAGACCCGGATTGTCCGAGACCAGCCGCGGCCCGTCATGGGTGACTTGTTCTTCGCGCAAGATCAGGGCATCCGATCGGGTTTCGGTTTTGGTTTTGGCACCAGCAACACCCGCACTCTGTCCCGCTGCGCGCTGGCCCCGCCAATGATGCGGCTGACGCCGGTGTTGAAGTCCACCTCGGCGAACTCACCATTCAGCTGGTTCTCGCCCCGCGTGATGCGCACATTGCCGGTGAGCGTCGCAATCCCGGCGTCCAGTTGATAATCGCCGCGGTCGGCGTTGACGATGTCTTCAGGCGTCGAGATGTGCACATTGCCGACCGCCTCGATCCGGTCGACATCCGAGTTTTCATCGGTGGCGTCGGTCTCGGTGAAATGTGCCATCAGCACATCGGCCTGCACCCGCCGGTCAGCGCGGATGGCGAGAGCATCACCCCGCGCCACCGCAAGCTTCTCTTTGTCGAAATACTCAAGGCTGTCGCGCGCGACGATCGTGTCCTCGGGCGTGACCAGTTTCACCTCATCGCCGCTCAGGACCAGAATGCTGTTGATGACGTCGTAGACCGCTTCGTTGCCCGTCGCCACCTCGCTGGCCGAACGAATGGTGACGTTGCCACGCGCGTCGAGCCGATAGATCTCATTCGAACCGGTTGCGCCGTCACGGTAGTAGGCAATCAACCGGTCCGCCTCGATCGTGACCCCGCCTTGCTCGGCCCGGGCGTTGCCGCGTGCGAGGTAGAGTTGATTGGCGCGCTGCCACTCGATCCCGTCATCCGCTTCGATCTGCAGTGGGTCTTCGTTCAGGTCGCCAAAGCCAAGCGATTGGCCGTACGCGGACCCACTCGCTATGAGGGCAAGAAACACCGCGAACGCGGAAGCGGTCCAGCCAACCATCACTCCGGCTCATCCGGGTTCGAGTTGGTCAGAGTCATTCTCGATCGGCCCGTAAAGACGATGGTTTCGCCCCGGTCGCGCAATCGGAACCCCTCGGACTCCATAGACCCATGCGGCCCATGGCCTTCGACATGCTCGTAGCCCTCGGCCGACTGCCCTTCTACGTCAACGGTGGCTGTTTCCGTTATGAACTCGTAGCCCGAGTCGTGGAACAAGTTGACCCGGCCGCTCAGGAACAGGGTTTGTTCGTTACTCTCATACAGCCCGTTGTCCGCCGTCAGGGCGATCCAGCTCCCATCTTCCAGCGTGATGTCCGCTTTCGGCTTGTCGAGCTTGTACATTTGTTCGCCGGCAGCGCCCTTCACGGACGATCCCAGCTCGGCGGTGATCTGAAACGGCCGCGATGCCTCGTCGACCCCCAACAGGCGTGCGTTGAGGACCTGCGGCTTGCCTTCCCCGGCCGGTCCAACCGCGGCCAGCTCAATCCGGAAGGAGTCCAATGTCGTCAGATGCTGCCAGCCCGCGACCAGCGCGAGCAGGCAAATAGCCAGCGCCGGCAGAATGACCTTCATTGCCGAAATGAACCGGCTCGGGCGGATGCGCGCCCGGCTGATGCGGCGCCTCGGCGGACGCGGGGCTTGGCGCGGCGGATTGACCCGCGGCTGCCGGCCCTTCCAGTCCGGGTTCGCCTGCTGACTAACCTCTTTCACGATGTCTTCGAATCCCAGGGCGGCCTGCTCAACGGCATGGCCTTACGGAATTATTGTGTCGGTCTTTCCGAATGGTCAACGCAGCCCAACTCAATCGTGCGCGAATATGTCGACGTCGGGCCACCCCGCAAGGTCCAACGTGACGCGTGTCGGCAGAAACCCAATCGTCGCTTTGGCGAGGCCGGCGCGGTCGCGGCGGCCAAGCATTTCTTCGAGTTTCGCCTTTAGCTCATGCAGATATAGCACATCGCTGGCCGCATATTCGATTTGTTCGCGGCTCAGTTCTGGGGCACCCCAGTCCGATGACTGCTGCTGCTTTGAGATTTCGACCCCCAGCAACTCGCGGCAGAGGTCGCGCAGCCCATGCCGGTCGGTGTAGGTGCGCACCAGCTTGGAGGCGATCTTTGTACAGAACAGCGGCCCTTCGACCGGCAGACCGTGGCGCCGCAGCACCGCCAGGTCGAACCGCGCATAGTGGAAGATCTTCTCGACGGCCGTGTCGGCCAATAGCGCGCCAAGCCTTGGCGCTTGTTGCGGCCCATCGCCGATCTGCACCAGATGTGCCGACCCATCCCCGGATGAGAGCTGCACCAGGCACAGCCGGTCACGCTGCAGGTTCAGGCCCAGTGTCTCGGTGTCGATGGCGACGGAGGCGCCGAGCTGAACATCCGGCGGGAGGTCGCCGTGGTGCAAGGTGATATCGGGCGTCGGGGCTTTGGCCATGCGTGCTGTCGGACCGGTCGGGTGCCGGTTTGGCTACGCCCTCGCCTGCGTCATGTCAACGCCGTGACAGCCAAGCTAGCCTTTCGATAGTCAGCGGCGTTATACACCGCAAGTTCGCGGCCTAGGGTTGGGGGACCATGTCTGGACGTGTCACGGTTTTTGGTGGGTCCGGCTTTGTCGGCCGGTATGTTGTCGAGCGTTTGGCGGATCGGGGCGCGGTTGTCACCGTCGCGGTGCGCGACCCGGAACGGGCGAAGTATCTCCGGCCCCTCGGCGATGTCGGCCAGGTGTCGCCGATCCGCGCGGATCTGCGGGACGAGGCGGCGGTGCAGGCCGCCGTCGCGGAGGCGGACGCGGTCATCAACCTGGTCGGGATCCTCTTCGAATCCGGCCGGCAGGGCTTCCGCGGGGCGCATGTGGAAGGCCCGGCGCTGCTTGCGGGCGCATCGAAGACCGCCGGAGTCCAACATTTTGTGCAGGTCTCGGCCATCGGCGCCGATCCCGCTGCGTCCTCCGACTATGCACGGTCGAAGGCCGCCGGCGAACAGGCAGTTCGCCTGGCTTTTCCGGAGGCGACCATCCTGCGCCCCTCCATCGTGTTCGGTCCGGAGGACGGCTTTTTCAATCGGTTCGCCGCGCTCGCTCGGTTTCTCCCGGCGCTTCCTCTATATGGCGGCGGCCGCACCCGCTTTCAGCCCGTCTACGTTTGCGATCTCGCGGACGCTATCCTTGCGGCCATCGACCAGCCATCGGCAGCGGGCCAGACCTATGAAATCGGCGGCCCGCGGACTTACTCGTTCGCCGAGCTCATGCGCATCACGCTCAGCGAAGTGCGGCGTCGGCGCCTACTGTTGCCGGTTCCGTTCGCGGTGGGTGCGCTTCAGGCGGCCCTTTTCGAGTTGTTGCCGAATCCGCCGCTCACCCGGGATCAACTGCGCCAGCTCCGCCACGACAATATGGTGGCACCAGGCGCGTTGGGCCTGGCGGACCTCGGCATAACGCCTACTAGCCTCGAAACTATTATCTCGACCTACCTGGCCCGATACCGGCCGGGTGGGCGGATCGGCCGCATGCCGATCGCGGCGTAGGTCGATTGGCTTAGAGGTAGACCCAGGCCAGCAAACCGGCGCCCAGCACCAGCCGGTAGAGCACGAACGGCGTGTAGCCGGCATGGCGCAGCCAGGCCATCAGGAAGGAAATCGCCGCCAACGCGGCGGCAAACGCCAGCACAGCGCCGACAATCGCTTCACGGCCGATAGCGGCATTCCCCGACTGATATAGATCGAGACCGGAGAGCATGCCCGCGCCGAGAATCGTCGGGATCGACAGCAGCATCGAGAAGCGGGCGCCATCCGTGCGCTCGTAACCGAGGAAACAAGCCGCGGTCATGGTGATCCCGGACCGGCTGGTCCCAGGGATCAGGGCAATCACCTGCGCCAGTCCGATGACAATCGCCTCATGGTTTTGCAGGCGATCCAATGTCCGGCTCCGTCGGCCGTAGCGATCCGCAATCCAGAGCAACACGCCGAACCCGATCGTCGCCCAGGCAATCACCGCAACCGACCGGAACCAGCCGAGGATCAGGTCTTTCGCGAAAAAGCCAACGATGACAATCGGCACCGTGGCCAGCACCACTTGCAGCGCGAGCCGTCCACCTGGCGTGACCCGCCCGGCCAACAGCTGCAGTCCGCCACCAACCATCTGCGCGACCTCGCGCCAGAAATACAGCAGGACCGCGCCCAGCGTCCCGACGTGCACCGCGACGTCGAGGATCAGTTCCTCGGCCGGCGGCCGGCCCGGCCCGCCTTCGCCGACACCGTTCGCGAACTCGCGCACCAGGACGAGGTGGCCCGACGAACTGATCGGCAAAAACTCTGTGATGCCCTGAACGGCGGCCAGGATCACAAGCAAAAACAGCGGCACGAAGACCTCGCGGGCGTTTGGCGAGGCCTTATTGCACAGAATTATGGGTGCCGAATTACCAAGTTCGGGTAGTCTCGAATCGAGACGAATTGCGTATCTCAGATTTGTGGCTTCGGTGTTTACGACGTATGGCGGCTTGGTTGATCGTGCAAATTAGTCAATAAGATTGACCTATTTCCGAAGAAACGCTAGCTTCCGCCGCGCCAAGACCTATATGCTGGGCTGGCCGATCGCTGGCGAACGACCGCAGGGCAACTGCGGCCAGCGGGCAAGCGTTGGGAGCTCTGATGACCAAGATGCTGCGATTTGTCGATGTCGATCGGCAGATGCCGGACAAGACCGCGCCTGAACAGCGCCGGCAAAACTGGGACGAAATCTACGCCCAGTTTGCGCGCGAGCACGCTGCCATCCAGGCGGAGCGTTGCTCCCAGTGTGGAATCCCCTTCTGCCAGGTCCACTGTCCGCTGCACAACAATATCCCCGACTGGCTGCTGCTGACAGCCGAGGGCCGGCTCGAAGAAGCCTACGAGGTCGTCTCCGCGACCAATACCTTCCCGGAAGTCTGCGGCCGCATTTGCCCGCAAGACAGGCTGTGCGAAGGCAACTGCGTCATCGAGCAGTCCGGCCACGGCACTGTGACCATCGGCGCGATCGAAAACTACATCACGATGACGGCTTTTGAACGGGGCTGGATCAAGCCGATCAAGCCATCGCTGGAGCGGCCGGAAAGTGTCGGCATCATCGGTGCCGGCCCCGGCGGCATGGCCGCGGCCGACGCCCTGCGGCGGCGCGGCTACCAGGTCCACATCTACGACCGATACGACCGCGCCGGCGGCTTGATGATCTATGGCATTCCGAACTTCAAGCTGGAGAAGGATGCGGTGCTGCGCCGTTGGAAGCTCCAAGAAGAAAGCGGCGTCGTCTTTCACCTGGGCTGCGAAGTGGGCCGTGACGTCACCCTCGATGAACTGCGGGAGCGCCACGCCGCGGTGTTGATCGCCACCGGGGTCTACAAGGCCCGAGACATCAAAGTGCCCGGCATCGGGCTCGAGGCAATCCATCCGGCGATGCGCTACTTGACCGCGTCGAACCGTGTCGGTCTGGGCGATACGGTTCCGGAATTCGATAGCGGTAAGTTGAACGCTTCGGGCCGCGACGTGGTGGTGATTGGCGGCGGCGACACAGCGATGGACTGCGTCCGCACGGCGGTACGCCAGGGCGCCAAGTCGGTCCGCTGCCTCTATCGGCGCGACCGTGTGAACATGCCCGGATCGATGCGCGAGGTCGCCAACGCCGAAGAGGAAGGCGTCGAGTTCGTCTGGCAGTCGGCGCCTGAGGCCTTCCTGGGCGACGATGCCGTCGAGGCCATTCGCGCGGTCAAGATGCGTTTGGGCGCGCCGGACGCCTCGGGCCGCCGCACCCCGGAACCCATAGACGGCTCAGCCACGGCGATGCCGGCGGACCTCGTCATCACCGCACTCGGCTTCGATCCGGAGGATTTGCCGACGCTGTTCGGCGCGCCGGAGCTTGAAGTCACCCGATGGGGTACTGTCCGTGCGGATTTCACCAGCAAGCAGACTTCGCTGGATGGCGTGTTTGCCGCGGGCGATATCGTCCGCGGCGCCAGCCTGGTGGTGTGGGCGATCCGCGACGGCCGGGAGGCCGCATCGGCGATTCACGATTACATCCAAGAACAGGCGACCGCACACCTGGCCAAGGCGTCGTGAGGGGAACCAAGATGGCAAAAGACTCAGGCCAAGACTTCGTCCGCCAGTGGCAAGCCGAGGCGGCGTACCTGCAAGCCAACCATGCCTACGATCCCGCCGACGAACACAGCAGTTGCGGTGTCGGACTGGTCGCCACCATCGACGGCAAGCCACGCCGCGAAGTTGTCCGCGCCGGCATCGCCGCGCTGAAGGCGTTATGGCATCGCGGTGCGGTCGACGCGGATGGCAAGACCGGCGACGGCGCCGGCATTCACCTGCAGATCCCGCAGGAGTTCTTTAAGGAACATATCAGAGCGACCGGCCACGAACCGATGGACGGCCGCCTCGCCATCGGCATGGTGTTCCTGCCGCGCACCGATTACGAGGCGCAGGAACGCTGCCGTACCATCGTTGAGTCCGAGATCCTGAACTTCGGGCACATTCTTTATGGCTGGCGCCAGGTTCCGGTGAACACCGCCGTCATCGGCGAGAAAGCCAACGCCACCCGGCCAGAAATCGAACAGGTGATGATTGCCAACGGGCGCGGCGTGGTGAACCGGCGGTTCGAACTCGATTTGTTCGTGATCCGCCGCCGCATCGAAAAGCAGATCGCCGCGGAGGGCATCAAGGACTTCTATTTCTGCTCGTTGAGCTGCCGTTCGGTCATCTACAAGGGGTTGTTCCTGGCGGAGCAGCTCACCGCGTTCTACCCGGACCTGCTGGACGAGCGCTTCATCTCGAATTTCGCGATCTATCATCAGCGCTACTCGACCAACACCTTCCCGACCTGGTGGCTCGCCCAGCCGTTTCGCATCATCGCCCATAACGGCGAGATCAATACGTTGCGCGGCAACGCCAACTGGATGCGCGCCCATGAACCGCGCATGGCGTCGGAAGCCCTCGGTGACCAGCTTGACGATGTGCTGCCGGTGATACCCCCCGGCAGTTCCGACAGCGCGGCACTCGACGCCGCGTTCGAGCTCACCGTCCGGGCCAGCGACCGCGACCTGCCGATGGCCAAAGCGCTGCTGATCCCCGATGCCTGGGAACGGCGCGAGGCCATGCCGCCCGAGCATCGGGCGTTGTTCAGCTATTGCAGTTCGGTGATGGAGCCATGGGATGGCCCGGCCGCCGTCTGCGGGTTTGGCGGCCGCTGGGTGGTCGCCGGCATGGACCGCAACGGTCTGCGCCCGCTGCGTTACACCATCACCCATGACGGGCTCCTCGTGGTCGGGTCGGAAACCGGCATGGTTCGCCTCGATCAGTCGCGGGTGAAGGAAAAGGGCCGGGTCGGCCCTGGCGAGATGATTGCGGTCGACTTGCAGAAAGGCCGCTTCCTGCACGACCAGGAAATCCGCGACATGTTGTCGGCGGCCCACCCGTTCGAGGAGTGGGTCGGCGGCATCACCAAGCTCGATCAGCTCATCTCCGCCGGTGGTACGGAGCCACGCGAGTTGGACCGCGCGGAACTGCGCCAACGCCAGGTGCTGAACGGTTGGTCCATGGAGGATCTAGAACTCATCCTCCACCCGATGGTCACCGACGCCAAGGAAGCGACCGGGTCGATGGGCGACGACGTGCCGTTGGCGGTCCTATCCGACAAATATCGCGGCTTGCATCACTTCTTCCGGCAGAACTTTGCGCAGGTGACCAACCCGCCGATCGACAGTCTGCGCGAAACGGCGGTGATGACTCTCACCACCCGCCTCGGCAACCTCGGCAACGTACTCGACCAGGATGCGTCCCAGTGCGACCTGCTGCAGCTCGAGACGCCGGTGCTGACGAATGCGGAATTCGCGGCCATGCGGCGGCATATGGGCGATACGGTCAAAGAGATCGACTGCACCTTCGATCCCGAAGCCGACAACGGGTTGAGCGACGCGTTGCAACGCATCCGCAACGAGGCCGAGGATGCGGTACGCGGCGGCGCGGTGCATTTGATCCTCACCGACAAGGCCGTGAGCGCCAAAGCCGCGCCGGTGCCGATGATCCTGGCCACGGGTGGCGTGCACACCCACCTGGTTCGCCAGTCCCTGCGCACCTTTACCTCGCTGAACGTCCAGTCCGGCGAATGCTTGGATGTGCACTATTTCGCGGTGCTGATTGGTGTCGGTGCGACCACAGTGAACGCGTATCTGGCCCAAGAAGCAGTGGCCGACCGCCATGCCCGCGGTCTGTTCGGTGATTTGGCATTCGAAACCTGCATGCAGCGTTTCAAGGCGGCGGCGAGCGCCGGGTTGCTGAAGACCATGTCCAAAATGGGCATCTCGGTCGTCAGCTCCTATCGCGGCGGCTACCATTTCGAGTCCATTGGGTTAAGCCGGACGCTGGTGAACGAGTTCTTCCCGGGCATGACCAGCCGCATCTCCGGCATTGGTCTCGGCGGCATCCAATTGAAGGTTGCGCAGAAGCACCGTCAGGCGTTCGAGACCGATGTCGTCGCGCTGCCGGTTGGCGGTCTCTACCGCTATCGCCGTGGCGGCGAAGCGCACGCCTTCCAAGGCCCCGCCATCCATCTCCTGCAATCGGCCTGCGAGAGCGACAGCTACGCGACCTACAAGCGCTATCTGGACGAGGTCGCCAATCAGCCGCCGATCTCAATCCGCGATCTGCTTGATTTCCGGCCGGTACAACACTCGGTCAGTGTCGACGAGGTCGAGTCGATCACGGAAATCCGCAAGCGGCTGGTATCGCCAGGGATTTCCCTCGGCGCATTGAGCCCGGAAGCGCACGAGACTCTTTCCATTGCGATGAATCGCATCGGTGCCAAATCCGATTCCGGCGAAGGCGGCGAGGCGCGGGAGCGGTACAAGCCAAAGCCAAATGGCGACAACCCGTCCAGCGCGATCAAACAGATCGCCTCCGGGCGTTTCGGTGTGACCGCCGAATACCTGAACAACTGCCGCGAAATCGAGATCAAGATCGCCCAAGGCGCCAAGCCGGGGGAGGGTGGTCAGCTCCCGGGTTTCAAGGTGTCGGGGCTCATTGCCCGGCTACGGCACTCGACCGAAGGCGTGACCCTCATCAGCCCGCCACCGCACCACGACATCTATTCGATCGAAGATCTGGCCCAGCTGATCTATGACCTCAAGCAGATCAACCCCGATGCCAAGGTCTGCGTTAAGCTGGTGGCCCGCAGCGGCATAGGCACCATCGCTGCCGGTGTCGCCAAGGCCCATGCGGATGTCATCCTCATTTCCGGCCATTCCGGTGGCACCGGCGCGTCGCCCCAATCGTCGATCCGCTACGCCGGACTTCCGTGGGAACTCGGCCTCAGCGAGGTGCATCAGG
>JANQOE010000084.1 GCA_028279245.1 Alphaproteobacteria bacterium | reverse complement strand
CGACGAGGTCGCGGCGGTCAGCGGGTGCAGGGTGCGCATCGACAGCCGCAGCCGCCACAAGGGCGCCCCGGCCTTCAGCAGCAGCTGCCCGAGCTGCCGGACGATCTCGTCGAAGCCGGGCAGCAACCGGCCTTCATCTAGTAGCCAGGCGATGATCGGGTCCGCCGCCCAGGGCGCGGGGTGCGGCGTGTCAGGGGGCGTTGGCATGATGCGGCGCGTTGGCGGTTTCGGGAAATCTCCTCCGCTCTATATGGGGCGTCGCCGCCCGCCACGCGATGGTCACAAAACCAATCTGTATCCTCCAGACTTGGATCTTTGGTCCGCCGAAGAGGAGTGTCCGGTGGATAGCCCCGGTTCAATCTTCATGCTGAGCCTTCGCCAGTGTCGCTATGGCCGCCCCTGTGCCCCGCTCGGGTACAGGGTTGCGTTGGCTAAGTTGCAGAGCCGTCGCCGCCGCGCCATGTCGTGCTCCGCGAACTCGGCTTTTGGCGATGGCACCAACTCAAAGTGCCCGTGGGTGTCCGCGCCCTTGACCAAGCTGACGCCGGCTCGCGATCCATCGCTCTGGCGCATCTGTGGCGTGATGTAGCGGACGGCAAAGCCGATCCGCCGGTCGGCGCTTCGGTTCGGATGCGAGGCGTGGAACAACCGACCATGGTGCAGGGATGCCTGGCCCGGCTGCAGCACGACGTCCACGGCCTGCAAGTCATCAACCTCCACGTCGACCTCTTGGCCGCGGCTCAGCATGTTGTCCTTCGCGAACGTGTCCCGGTGAGCGACGCGTTGGGTGTGACTGCCGGGCAGGAACCGCATGCAGCCACTCTCTGGCGTCGCGGGTGATAGGGCAAGCCAGACCGTTACCTCTTCGTCGGCCGCCAGACCCCAGTAGTGGAGATCCTGATGCCAACTGACGAAGTCGGGCGTGCCAGGCTCTTTGACGAAAAACTCGCTTCCCCACACCAACAGGTTCGGGCCGAGCACGGCGGTGACAGCGTCCAGGACAGCCGGGTGGCGCATCAATGCGTCGGCGAAGGGCAGGACCCAACTACAGTGCCTGCCGAGAGCCTCACGTTTTTCGTCATCGCGCGTCGCCCGGTGCTCTGCAGTCTCGAAAGCCGCCCGTGCCTCCCGCGCCTCGCGTGGGGACAAGATGTCGATGGGGAACGCGTAACCTTGCGTCTGAAAGTCACGCTCGATCGTCGACATCCATCTCCTCTCCATTTTGAGGTGGGCCGGGTCGAAGATTTGCCGCGTGCAAAACTTGGCCCCCTAGTTCAGACGGACCGTGGTGTGGCGGTCGAAAAGATGCACACTGGCCGGATCAAAGGATAGCCCGATCCTGTCACCGAGCGCGGGTTTCTCCTCGGCAGGCAATCGCGCCATCATCTCGTGGCCCCCCAAAATAAATGTTGCCAAGGTGTCGGCACCCGTCATCTCGACCAGCTCGATCGCGGCGTCGAAGGTAAAGGTCGACGAACTGCCGGCTGGCCGAATAGACTCCGGGCGAATACCAACAATGACCTCTTCGCCGTTGCCCAAGCTGCTTTCGACCAAGCTGCCGATCGGGATCGTGCATTCAGTTGCACCGTTGGCCGGTTCGATGCGTAGACGCGGGTCACCGTTTCCACGTTCCAGTCTCCCTGGCAGGAAGTTCATCTGCGGCGAACCAACAAAACCGGCAACGAACGCATTGGCGGGTCGATTGTAGATCTCCTCGGGTGGGGCGTATTGCTGGATCTCTCCCGCCTGCATGACCGCAATCTTGGTGGCCAAGGTCATTGCTTCGACCTGGTCATGCGTTACGTAAACGACAGTTGTCTGCAGCCGGTTATGAAGTTTCTTTATTTCGCTGCGCATCTGGACGCGAAGCTTGGCATCCAGATTGGAAAGCGGTTCGTCAAACAGGAACAGCATCGGGTCGCGTACGAGCGCGCGGCCCATTGCCACGCGCTGCCGTTGCCCGCCCGAAAGTTGCCCGGGCTTACGCTCCAGCAAGTGACCGATGTCGAGCATATCGGCCACACGCTTTACGGCTTCATCCTGGTCGGCGGTGCTGACGCCGCGCATCTTGAGCCCGAACGCCATATTGGCGTGCACCGTCATCGACGGGTAGAGCGCGTAAGACTGGAACACCATCGCGATGTTCCTATCCCTCGGATGCAGGTCATTGGCGATGACGTCGCCGATGTGAATCTCCCCGGCGGTGATGTCCTCCAGTCCGGCAATCAGCGCAAGAAGCGTCGACTTGCCACAACCTGACGGCCCTAGCAGGACGAGAAAGTCGCCCTCTTCCAGGTCCAGACTGATCCCCTTTAGAACCTCGAGGGGACCGAACTTCTTCCGCACAGCTTTGATTCTAAGCGCCTCCATCAGCTGACCTAACCCTTGACCGCGCCGCTCGTGAGGCCGCGCACCATTGTTTGCTGTACGAGAGCGAACAGGATCACCACGGGGATGATGCTGATGACGCCGCCCGCCGCCAGCAAGCCCCAGGGCAGCTGGAACTCGCCGATCATCAGCTGCAGACCAACCGGCCAGGTGCGCGACCCCGAACTCGTCGTCAGCATGAGCGCGAACAGATATTCGTTCCACGAGGCGATAGCGACGAATATCGCCGTTGCCGCGAGACCGTTGCGCACCAACGGCAGGATGACCCGGACCAGTGCGCCGATGCGTGTACATCCGTCGATCCGCGCAGCTTTCTCAAGGTCCGGCGGTAACGCATCGAAGAAACCCTTCATCATCCAAATGAACAAGGGCAGCAGAAAGCTCGTGTAGGCCAGCGCGAGGCCGAGACTTGTATCGAGCAAGCCGAAGAAACGCATGATCAAGAACAGCGGAATGATCATCAGGACGGCCGGGAACATACGCACAACCAGATAGAACAGCAGGAGCGCGTATTTCCCCGGAAAGCGATACTGGGAGAAACTGTAAGACGCCAACGTACCAACAGTCACGCAGATCACCACCGTCATGATGGTCGTCTGCAGGCTGTTCATCATTAGCGTCGGAAACGCCGACTGCCGCCAGATATCGACGTAGTTCGTGGCGATCGGATTGTGCGGGTAGTAGGTCAGAACCGTGTTGACAATCTCTCCTTCGGATTTGAAGGACGTAATGATCAACCAGACGATCGGTGCAAGTCCGAAGAACAGAAAGAAGATCGCAACTCCGTAGGCCACCCAGTCGTGGATCCTCTTCGTTCGCTGCAGGCTTTTGGCCATACGATTGTTCCCCTAGTCCGCCGTTAGTCGCGACACGCGCAAATAGATCACACAGAACACCATCAGGATCACGAACATGACGACCGACAGCGCACCGGCGTAGCCGAAATCAAACAGGAGGTAGGCGGAGTGAAATGCGTAAAGAGAGAGTACCTGGGTCGCGTTTCCGGGGCCGCCGCCGGTGAGAATCAACAACAGCTCGGGAGAGTTCACGAGCCCGATGACACGTAGGATAACCACCGCGACGATAATCATCTTCAGCCCCGGCAGCGTGATCTGCCAAAACGCTTGCAGCGTTCCGGCGCCGTCGACCGCAGCCGCTTTGTAGAGGTCTTTCGGTATTCCCTTGAGCGCGGCGAGGAACAGCAGGGCAAAGAACGGATAGCCGTGCCAGCCTTCGACAATCACGGCGATGAGGAGCGCCGTATCCGGGTCCGCAAACCACGCTTTGCCTTCCGACAGGAAACCAAGTTTGATGAAAATATCGTTCAGCACGCCGAGGCGCGGGTCGAGCATCAATGCCCAGATGTTGCCGGCGACGACGTTCGGCAGGAACCACGGTAAGAGAATCAGGACGCTGATGAGCCGGATTCCCGGCAGGTCACGATTGAGGGCAAGGGCCGCGGCCAGTCCCAGCGCAAACTCCAGGGTCACCGACATGACCACCCATTTCAGGGTATTGATCAAGGCAACCCAGAAAACCGGATCGTCGAGCATGTCGGCGTAATGGCGAAGGCCGATGAATCCGGTGCCAAGGTCTGGCCGTGTTAAGCGCATCTCCCGGAAGCTCAGGATGATGCCGTTCGCCGTCGGATAGATGATGATGGCGAATATGAACAGAATGCTCGGGATGATCAGGAAGTATGCCCAGTAGCGGTGCTCCGAAACCCAACCCAGCCACTGACCTGGCCGCAAAAGGTCGAGGCCAGCCGCAGACCTGGGTCGCCGTGGCATCTCGGCCTGCACAGCCATGTTTGATCCCGCCTGGCGTCAGACGATGGCGACAGCGTTCCGTTCGAGCCAGTCCTCGTCCGGGGAATAGCCGAGACCCGGCGTGTCCGGAACGGTGATGTAGCCGTCAACGATGGGCAAGTGATCCGCTGACTTGAGCCCGTCGATCTGTGGGCCATCCATAACCAGCTGCTCATAATAGTCGTTGTTGGGTATCGCCGCGCACAGATGCGCATTGCCATAGCCGCCGCCATGGACTTGGGCACGCATGCCGAAAGCCTCGGCGAGGTGCGCTACTTTGACAGCGCCGGTTAAGCCGCCCTTGTAGTGGGTGCTGGTGCGCATCATGTCGAGCGCCTTCATGTGAATCCAGGTCGCCGCGTTCCAATGGCAACCGTCGGACGTTTCCGCGGCCAGAATCGGGATGTGCAAGTCTTCGGCCAGTCGCGCATAGCTGACCAGATCGAATTCGCGCATCGGCTCCTCGTACCAAAGGTAGCCGTGGTCCTGGAGAACACGGCCAAACTCCAATGACGTCACGAGGTCCCAGCCAGCCGATGCATCGAACATCAAATCGGCGTCCGGCCCCACCCAGCGTCTCAGGTTCGCCGACAACTCCGCGTCAGCTTGCGGATCACCCCACGCGTGCAGTTTGAACGAGAAGAAGCCCTCGTCTTTGCATTGTTTTATGTAGCGTTCGTACTCATCCATGGTGTCCCAGGTCACGGTCGACGCGTACACGGGCACCTTCGGGTCAATGCCGCCGAGCATCTGATAGAGCGGCATGCCGGCTTGCTTGGACTTGATGTCCCAGGCCAGCAGATCAGGGAGGCCGAGCAAACCCATGTGGATCTCTTCGGTCCGGTCGATCTCCCAAACCTGATGCCAGAGCTCTTCGGTGAGCAGCGGATTGCAGCCAACGAGCAACTTCAAGCGCCGGCGTACGAGATCCGCCACCAGATCGCCGCGCCCGCCGGGCTGCCGCCACCACCCGGTCACATCGGCGTCGGTGTCCATGCGAACGACCGCCGTCCGCACCGGTTCCGACGCGGGCGTACCGTCACCCGCCGGCCGTGGCAGACCTTCCCGCCACCTGAAAGCGGGGGTGGGATGGGGCTCTTCGAGGATGTAGCACCGGATGTTGGTGATCTTCACGCGGTCTTCCCTTCGCCGATACGGTTGTGTGTCACATGCAAGCGACCTGGGCGCCCCCGACCCTGCAGACTGTAGGGGCGCCCGCGCCGACAATATCTATCGGACGGTCCGTTCCAGGTTCTTTGCCATGGCATCGACGGCTTGCTCGGGTGTTGCTGACCCAACCAATACCTTCTGGAACTCCGGTAGCATCGAGTTGCGCATCCAGCCTGACAGACCGACAACCTTCGGCATCGGCGTGCCGATCGCCAAGGAGTCTATAGCCGCCCTGTAGAGGTCGTTTGAGGTTATGCGTGCGTCATCCGCTACCTCGGTGGTGGCCGGGAAGTAGCCGGTCGCCTGGAGCATGGCGATGGCCGCGTCGACTTGGCCCCAGTGGGCAATCCACGACCAGCTGTCTTCGAGGTTCCGGTCGCTCATGATGCCGTTATAGAGGTAGCTGACGCGCGCGATTTGCGCGCTTGGTCCGGCGGGACGCAGCGTCGTGGCAAACTGCCCTTCCGACAAGGCGTCCGAGATCTCCGTCAACGAGCCGGTGTGATGCCAAACCATGGCCGTTTGCCCGGTCCGGAAGCCTTCCATGATCTGGCGATAGGAATCACCGGGGGCGCTGGGTTGCGCGACCTTCAGCTTGGTGAAGAGGTCGGAATAGAAGGTGACGGCTTCAACGGCTTTTGGGACATCCACGCTAATCGAGTTGTTCTCGTAGATGAGCGCACCATACGCATCGAAGACATCGAGCAGCATGCTCTGTCCACCGTCTCCACCCCGCAAACCAAAGCCATATCGATTCTTTGATGGGTCGGTGAGCTTGACGGCGGCTTCAACGAAGTCTTCGAACGTTTCTGGCGGCGCCAGCCCGGCCTCGTCGAACCAGTCTTTCCGGTAGTAAGCCCAGCTGACGAAACTGAACGCGGGAATGCCGTACATCTTCTCGTCGATCGTAATGCCGCTCCAGGCAGCGTCTGAGAAGAACGGAAGCTTATCCCAAGCCTGAATGCGGTCCGTCAGATCGACAAGCCCGTCAAGAGCCACCATGTCCGGCAACCGGTCGGACGTGACCATGGATGTGTCGGCGCGCGCATCAGCGATCACGGCCGAGGTGAATTTCGCCATGAACTCGGCGTTCGGAATGTTCTCTTGCTGAACCGTGACGTCGGGAAATGCCTTGGCGAAGTCACCCATCACCTGTTCCAAGCCGTCGAACTCGGTCTGGCTGGTGAAGTGGTGCCAATAGGTCACGTTGCCCGCCGCCCAAGCCGGAAGCGTGCGGGCCGCCATACCCGCTGTAAGTGTCGCGCCGGCTGCCTGCAGGAACCTTCGACGCGATGCGGTCAGGGGATCTGCCACCTTCCATATCCTCCCTTTGATGTTTCTTTGTAAAGTATTGAAATTTTAACCGTACTGTATGATGGTCTGTCAAATCATTTTGAAGATGCCACCTTGATAGGTTGAGGTCTGACCTATCTCGGGATTTGATGATCCTTCGGACCAAATCGATTGGAGAAAACGTTGGAGATATCGTCGGGGCTCAGCAGAGAAGCCTACGACCGTTTCAAGGATGGGCTGATGACCCGGCGGATCGTGCCGGGGACCACCATGACCCAATCGGAGCTGTCCGATCTCCTCGCGGTCTCGGTGAGCCCGCTGCGAAACGCCCTGAAGCTGTTAGAGGCGGAGGGGTTCGTCAGGGTGCTGCCGCGCAGTGGGATTCGGATCCACAAGCCGGACTTGGAACTCATTAAGGACACGTACCAGTTTCGCAAGATCCTGGAAGAGGCAGCCATCGTACGGTTTGCGGAGACCTGCTCGCGGGACGAGTTGCTACGGTTACGCGACGCGCACCAGGCATTTGAAACGGCGCTACAAGCCGACGGGGTCGACACTGTCGCCCTGTTCGACGACATGAGTGTCGTCGACCGCGGATTTCACGAGCAAGTTATCGCGTCTCTGGACAATCCGATTATCCGAGCCGCCGACCGCACGAACCATGACCGCATCAAGCTGATACGCCTGGACCGACATCATCCGACCGCCCTGTCGATCCGCAAAACCCTGGACGAGCATAACCGCGTGCTTGACTGTCTTCTTGATCGAGACGCCGATGGGGCCCGTGAGGCGCTGGTTGAGCACCTGGACAAGGCTTTCCACCGGGCCGTAGGTATGTGATGCCGGGCGGCCGACCGTCATAGAACCATAACGAGAAAGCCTCTTTTCAGCGCGCCGCCAATCTGTATAGTGCAGGCCTGGACGTTTGGTCCGCCGAAGAGGAGTGTCCGTTGGATAACCCCGGTTCAATTCTCATGCTGAGTCTTCGCTTGCGAAAGGCGTTCAGCGGGAAGAGCCCGGGCGTCCACCGTTGACCCCGTAGCCCGGGACTAGCTCGGGCTCCCCCACATCGCGTGTGTCGAACCGCCCCAATGGGCGGGGCGTTTGTGTGTTTCCGCGCGTCGGCGCGGACTTTGGCAATCACGCGGCCGTCGTGCCGCTATCCGATCCGAGAGATTTGATCGATGGACCGAATTCTTGAAGTTACGGCCTTCATCTGGGGCCATTGGCGCCGTTATCCGTGGATGATCGTCGGCCTCGTCATTGGGATGAGCACGGCCGTCCTGCTCGACATCTTCCTGCCGATCGTCGCCGGGCGGCTGATCGATGCCGTCGCCGTGGCGGTCCTAGGCGAACCAACGCCGGAACAGGCGCGCGCCGCGGTTTGGGCCCTGGTGATCTTCGTCGGGCTGAGCATCGGCTTCCACGTGTCGCGGTTCCTGTCGTTCCAGTTGTGGATCCCGTTCGCCGGCAACTGCATGCGCAACATCGTCGTCGAGGCGTTTCACCGGGTGCAGCGCTACTCGACCGACTGGCACGCCAACACCTTCGCCGGCGCGACCGTGCGGAAGATTTCGCGTGGCATGTGGGCCTACGACACGCTCGCCGACACCATCTATATCGGCCTGTTCCCCAGCATCTGCGTGCTGGTCGGCATCACCATCAGCCTGGCGCTGCACTGGCCGCTGATCGGCCTGGTGACCGGCATCGGCATCGTCATCTATTGGACCCTGAGCCTGAAGATGGCGACCGGCTACGTGGCGCCGATCAATCGCATCAGCAACCGCATGGACTCGAATATGGGTGCGGCACTCGCTGACTCGATTAGTTGCAACGCCGTGGTTAAGTCCTTTGGTGCGGAGCGGCGCGAGGATGCACGGCTGCATGGGGCGGTTAGCGATTGGCGCCATGCGGCGACCTCGTCGTGGAAGCGCATGGAGCATCTGGCGATGGCCCAGGTGGCGATCCTGGTGCTGATGCAGATCGGGTTGCTCGGCCTGGTGCTGTGGTTCTGGTCGCGCGGCGAGGCCACGGCGGGCGGCGTCACCTTCGTGATGACCAGCTATTTCCTGGTGCACGGCTACATGCGCGATGTCGGGCAGCACATCCGCAACCTGCAGCAAGGCGTCAACGAACTGGAAGACGTCGTCGACTTCGCCAAGCTGCCGTTGGGCGTGCCCGATGCGCCCGACGCCAAGCCGCTGGCGGCCAACCAGGGCGCCTTGGCCTTCGACCGCGTGACGTTCCGCTACGGCAATCAGGCGGCGCCGCTCTATCGCGATTTCTCGCTGGAGATCCGTGCCGGCGAGCATGTCGCCCTGGTCGGCAAGTCGGGCAGTGGCAAGTCGACCTTCGTCAAGCTGGTGCAACGGCTCTACGACGTCGACCAGGGCCGGGTGTTGATCGACGGGCAGGACATCGCCCACTGCACCCAGGAGAGTCTGCGGCGCGCGATTGCGGTGGTGCCGCAGGATCCGGCGCTGTTCCACCGGTCATTGGCGGAGAACATATCCTACGGGCGGCCCGAAGCGACCCAGGAGGAGATTGTCGACGCGGCCCGGCGGGCCAATGCGGACGGGTTCATCCGCGCCCTGCCGGATGGCTACGACACCCTGGTCGGTGAACGCGGCGTCAAACTGTCGGGCGGCGAACGGCAGCGCGTCGCCATCGCCCGCGCCATCCTGGCCGACGCGCCGCTGCTGATCCTCGACGAAGCGACCTCGAGCCTGGATTCGATCACCGAAGCACAAATCCAAGAAGCCATCGAGGATCTGATGCGGGGCCGGACGACGATTATCATTGCGCACCGGTTGGCGACCGTGCGCAGTGTCGACCGTATCCTCGTGTTCTCGGACGGCGCGGTCGTCGAACGCGGCACCCATGCCGAACTGATGGCGCGGGCGGACGGTCACTACCGGGAGCTGCATCGCATGCAGGTGGAGAAGCTCGCCAGTTAGGAGGGATTTGATTTAGATGCTGTGCGATCAATCACAGGGACGTGATCAAGTCATGATATAGACCCAAAGTCTTCGCTCACCGGGACCGGGTCACCGTCATGAAGGTCAGCCTCGCCATTGCCGCCGCAGGAGTCGCCATTGCCGTCGGCTCGTTTGCCCTATTGAGCCAGGGCACCGGCGCGACGCCGTTACAGCTGGCCGGTATGAAGGCGCCGGCCGACGCGGACTTCTACGACAACGGCCGGCCGTCGGCGGCGAAGGTCGAGCTTGGCCGGCTGCTGTTCTTCGACAAGATACTCAGCGGCAACAAGAATATTGCCTGCGCCACCTGCCATCATCCCTTCGCCGGCAGCGGCGACGCGCTGTCGCTGCCGGTGGGCGAGGGCGGTGTCGGTCTGGGCGTGGAACGCCGCGCCGCCGTGGGCGCCGCCGAACGCGTCCCGCGCAACGCGCCGCCGCTGTTCAATCTCGGCGCCCGCGAATTCACCCGTCTGTTCCACGACGGCCGCGTCGCCGTCGACCCGGCCCAGCCCACTGGCTTCGACAGCCCCGCCGGCACCGCCCTGCCCGAGGGCTTGGACAATCCGCTAGCGGTGCAGGCGCTGTTCCCGCCGACCTCCCCCGCCGAAATGGCCGGCCAGCCCAACGAAAACGGTATCGGCGCCGCGGCCATGGCCGGGTCCTGGCCGGTCTGGGAGGGGCTGGCCGCCCGTTTGCGCGCCAACGAAGACTATGCCAACCGTTTCATCGCGGTGTTCGACGATGTCGACTGGCCGGCGGACATCACCATGGTGCACGCCGCCAATGCGATCGCCGCGTTCGAGGCGACGGCTTTCCGAGCCGACAACTCCCCCTTCGACCGCTACCTGCGCGGCGAACACGCCGCCCTGACCCCGGCGCAGCACCGCGGTCTCGACCTGTTCTACGGATCGGCCGGTTGTGTCAGTTGCCACAGCGGCCCGTTCCAGACCGACCACGCCTTCCACGCCATCGCCATGCCGCAGATCGGCCCTGGGAAGGGCGATGGCGCCGGGTATGAGGACTATGGACGGGAACGGGTGTCGGGCAACCCGACCGACCGCTACCGCTTCCGCACACCGTCCCTGCGCAATGTCGCGCTCACCGGCCCGTGGGGCCACAGCGGCGCCTTCGCGTCCTTGGAAGCGGTGGTCCGGCATCACCTGGACGCGCCGTCGTCCGTACGGACCTATGACATCCGTCAAGCCATGCTCCCGTCGCGGCCGGATCTGGACGCCGAAGATCGGCATGTGGTGGAGGATGCGGACGTCCGCCAGGCGCTGGCCGCCGCCAACGCCCTGGCCCCGGTGCGGCTATCGGATGGGGAGATCGGCGACCTGGTCGCCTTCCTGCACGCCCTGACCGACCCGGCGAGCCAGAATCTGGCGCATCTGGTCCCGGCCCAAGTGCCGAGCGGCCTGCCGGTCGCTGACTAGCCCGACAAAACAAAAGCCGCGGTCAATGACCGCGGCTTACGCACAGCAAACGCGTCCAGCTAGGGACTTGTGGCCGGCCAGGGCAGCCGGCCACGGAAATCCGCCCTAGTCGACGTCCTGCAAGTCGTCGGAGAGCCCGCCCGCATTGCCCTTCTTGCTGGCCAGCATCACCGTCATCGCCGGCGCCGTGTAGGCGGCCATCAGGCCCATCTTCCGCAGCGCTTCACGACGCTCCTGGCTCTTCACTTCAATCTTCTTCTCGTCCATCACGCAGCACCTCCCACTGGTTCGCCAACCCGACGCTAAAAGACTTGGTTATCGTCGTCGTCCTTGAAGTCGCTTAAACCGCCCGCGTTGCCCTTCTTGCTGGCAAGCATGACAGTCATCGCCGGCGCCGTGTAGGCAGCCATCAGGCCCATCTTCCGCAGGGCTTCACGACGCTCCTGGCTCTTCACTTCGGTCTTTTTCTTGTCCATCACAATCCTCAAATCTAGGCTTTTGGCGGGTGGTTAGGCGTCGTCCTGGAAGTCGTCGGAGAGCCCGCCGGCATTGCCCTTCTTACTAGCAAGCATGACCGTCATCGCCGGCGCCGTGTAAGCGGCCATCAGACCCATCTTCCGCAGCGCCTCACGCCGACTGTCGCTTTTCAGTGCTTCCTTCTTGTCCACAGTCCCGTCTCCATCCCGCACGTTCGAATCAATCGTCTAAGTCCACCTTAGCCAGCGGCGCGCTGCAATCTCCCAACGGGGGCCCACTAAGACTATGGAGTGGCATCCGAAAGGTGTAGCCGCGGGCTTTAACCTTGTTCGATAACACCAATGATTGTGATGTCTCGTTAACCAAGAGTTTGGCGGTGTCTTCAAAGCCAGCGTTCGAGAAACGCCAACACCGCGGCACGCATCTCTGGCGTTTCCTCGTGTCCGCAGTTGTAGCGCCGCAGTTCCCAAGCATCGCGAGCACCCAACGCCGCATAGTGCGCGCGCAGGTACGCGTCGATCCGGTCCAGTCCGGCCCGCGGCGTCAATGGATCGTGCTCGCCGGCCAACCCCAGATGCGGCCGCGGCGCGATCAGCGCGTTGATCTGATGCGTGTCGAAGGAATGCAAGAGACCGGGCACGATGTAGTAGAAGCCGTGCCCGTCGATGCCGCCGGTACGGATCGCCTCGGCGAAGTCGGTCAGACAGCACAGGTCGACACAAACCCTGATACGTTCGTCCAACGCGCTGAGCCACCAGGCCATCGAACTGCCCATGGAGAGACCCAGCGCGGCAATCCGCGACGCATCCACATCCCCCCGGCTGCAGGCGTAGTCGAGCGCCGCGGCGTTGTCGCGCAGCATCATGCCCCACACGACCTCGCCGGCCAGTAACCGCGCCTTGACGAACGCGCTCTCGCCGCCGTGCCGCGGTCGCTCGCCAAACATCCAGTTGTCGATGGTCAGCACGGCGTAACCGCGCCGCACCAAGTCTTCGCCGTAGGGTTTCAACAGGGCGCCGCTGCCCTGCAGGATCGCTTCCTTACCCAGGTCATAGTTGCGGCCGTGTCCATGCCCGTACAACACCAGCGGAAAGCGGCCGTCACGCGCCGGCCGCAGGAAGTAGGCTGGCGCGTCTTCCTCACCGTTGAGGTCGAGCCACAGTTTCTCGACCACGACATCGGGCCACGGACTGTCGGCCACTGCTGCATGCCGCAGACTTGGCGCGTAAGAGGGCGCGCCGCCCAATAGCCCCCAAAGCCGCTGCCGCGCGTCGCTCACATCGGTTTCGCTGTTTTCGATTGCCATGCGGGTTGGCCTGCTGATTAACACTGTATCCTACAGATCAGGTCATACTGTACCGGATCGCCAACAAGCTGCCCGCACCGATGTTTTTGGATGCACGATCGCTGCCGAACGACACCGCCATCGACACCGACCTATGCATCGTCGGCGCCGGCGCGGCGGGTATTACGATTGCGCGGGAACTGGCCGGGCAGCCATATCGCATCGTGCTGCTGGAAAGCGGCGGGCTGGAGATCGATGCGCCGACCCAGGCGCTCTACGAAGGCGCGGTGGTGGGCCGGGCCTACGATCGGCTGGACGCTGTCCGCCTCCGCTACTTTGGCGGTGCGACCAATCATTGGGACGGCAACGCGTGGCCCTTGAGTCCCATCGATTTCGAACCCCGGCCATGGATCCCCCACAGCGGCTGGCCGTTCGACTACACCGCGCTCGAACCCTACTACCGGCGCGCGCAAATCCTCTGCGAGCTTGGCCCTGACGGATTCGATCCTGCCACCTGGTCGCCACGCCGCACCGCGGCGCCGCCCTTCGAGCCGGCAGCCTTCGAACAGCGCATCAGCCAGACCAGCCCGCCGACCCGCTTCGGTGAGCGTTACCGACGGGACATCGAGACCGCCGCCAACATCGACACTTACCTCCATGCCAATGCGACCGAGTTTGTTCGCACGGCAGTGCGCATATCCGAAGCGCGCTGTGCCACCCTCGCCGGCAATGAGTTCAAGGTGACGGCGCGCGCCTTCGTATTGGCGTGCGGCGGTTTGGAGAACCCGCGACTGCTGTTGTCCTCGACGGGCCGGGACTATCCGGCGGGCCTGGGCAACCGTCATGACCGCGTCGGCCGCTTTTTCATGGATCACTTCCACGCCGTGGCGGGTGTGGCGCTGCTGAACGACCGGTCAATGGTCGACTTCTACAGCGAAACCGAGACTGAACCGCCAAGCCGCGGTTTCACCGCTTTGTCCGACGCGGCCCAGGCCCAGCATGAAACCACCAATCTGCAACTGCGCGTCGCCCGTGGCTCGCCCAGTGGCGGGGTCGCCGCTCTGCGCGGCATTGCCCGAGATGCACGGGCGGGACGTTGGCCCGATCAATTCGGCGAACGCCTAGCCGAGGTGCTGGGCGACGTCGACGATGTGGCCCGTGAGCTCGGTCATCGCGCGGGTCTCGGCGCGGTGCCGCGCACGATCATCGCCGTCACCGAGCAAACGCCCAACCCCAACAGCCGCGTCAGCCTCGGCATCGACCGCGATGCTCTGGGCATGCGGCGGCTGCAGCTCGACTGGCGTCATAGCGCCATCGACAAACGCAGTGTGCGCGTCGCGCTGGAGCTGTTCGGCCGGGAACTCGGCCGGCTCGGTCTCGGCCGCGTCCGCATCGACCTCGATGCCGACGACTCTGCGTGGACCGAGCCCGGCTGGCCGGGACCGCATCACATGGGCACGACGCGCATGCATGACGATCCGCGCCAAGGCGTGGTCGACCGGCATGGCCGCGTGCACGAGACCGAGAACCTGTATGTCGCCGGCAGTTCGGTGTTCCCAACCTCCGGCAGTTCCCATCCGACCCTGACGATCGTCGCCCTGTCGCTGCGCCTCGCCGATCATCTGAACGGAGTCCTGCGCGTATGACTCTGTCCCGCCGTGTATTGCTCTCATCCTTCGCATTGGCGTTGGGGTTGCGGTCTGGCCGATCCAGCGCCAACGACCTCCCGGTCTTTCGCGATACAGCGGCGCGGCGGGCCGCCGCGTGGCTGGGCCGCCGCTGCGCGCCGTGGCCCAACATCGGCCTCGCTGCCGATGCGCAGCAGCTACGTGCCGCCATCCGCGCGGACTTTGACGCGGGCCGTACCTGCGTTGTCGATGGATGGTTGCTGTCGGAGACCGAGGCAGCGCTTTACGTGCGCGCTGCCGGCCTCACACCCGAAACCCCAGACGTTTGATCGTCAGCCGCAAGTGACCGGGGCGCAGTAGCGCCCGCGTCCAGTCGATCGCCAGCCCTGGTCGCCGCCGCAGCCAGGCCAATGACGTTGTCAACTTGATCAGACTGTTTGCCAGCAACAAGGCCCAGCGTCGCCGTTTCTGCTGTCGTTGCATTAACCGCGCCAGCGCTTCAGAACGATGCCGTGGAATCTCCGCCGGCCGCGGCTGTTCTAACAAGTGTTCCGCCCAGCCGACATAGTGGGCGAGGGCGCCGCCAAACCCAGCGGCCCGCATGCGGTTGCGCACGAGCTCCCAATCGATCGCCGGATCATACCGGCGACGCAGGCTCACCAGGTCGCAAAGCTGCCGCAGGCTGACCTGCATGCGCCAATAGTGCGCGTCCTGAATTTGTGTGTGGATGATGTTGTGCAGGACGCGATGCGTCGCCGACGGCACCAGCAGCTTGCCGCGCCCGGCCCGCGCGCGTGTGGCATCGGCGAACATCTCATCCGTCGCCAGCACCGTCGCGACCCGACCCGTATGCACCTGCGCGTGCAGCTCGACATGGGCCACGTCGGTCGGGCGCGCCATCGGCGGCAGGTGTTGATCTTCCCGCATCTCTTTCAGTTGGCGAAAGCCCGCCTTCACCAGCGCCTCACGCGCCGTATCCAACTGGTCCGCGCGGACCAGCAGATCGACGTCGCCGATCATGCGCACGCCGGTGTCGGCATAGACACCGTCCACCAGGTTCGCCATGCCCTTCAGCAACAGCGGTTCGATACCCGCGGCATTCATCGCCATCGCCGCTGCTTCGAGCTGTTCGGCGAGCGTTTCATTTCGCGCGGTGTTCAGTTCGTGCGCGCCCTCCAGATACAGCCGCACCTCGTCGGGCACTGCGCCGGTTAGGCTCTTATCCAACAGTGCGCGGTGCAGATTTGTCGCCACCAGGGCGCCGCTGGCCGAGCGGACCAGCGCCGGCCAGTCCGTTGTCTCGCGCAGCCGTCGACGCAGGCTGTCGTCGCCAGTTTCAGCCAGGCACGCGCAAACCAAATCGAACGCGGCAACCTGGTCCATCAGCCCAGCAGGTCGATAACCGCCGGAACCGCGTCCTCCAGTCGGCTGTAGGTCATGGTGTAGGCGGGTGTGCGGTTCACCCAATCCGCCGCGGCCTGGACCCGCGCGGCGTCCAGCGGCGCTTTCAGATAAGCGGTCGCCGTGTTGATCCGTTCCATCACCACCAGCGGCGCGATCGGTTCCAGCGCGAAATCCGCGTCTGCTTGGTAGCGCGGGAACACAATGCAGCGGGCCGGCGCCGGGGCCGTCGCGTGACGCCGCGGCGGTACGTAGCGCACCATGTTGGCCCAGCGCGCGAAGACCGGCGACGCGTTCATCTCCGGCAGCCATTCGCCCAGCGCATCCCAACTGCCCTGCTTGATACTGAAGCTGACCGGCACCGGCGTGACCAGCAGGTCATCGCCGACCAGCGGCGCGACTTCGTCGCCGTAGAGCGCCAGTCCGCGCGTCGTCAGCGCCGCAGCGAGAGTCGACTTGCCGCTGCCGGAGGCCGCCGGCATCACCACACAACCGGTGGCATCGCCGACCACGGACGCATGCAGCATCCACTGCCAGTTCACACCTTCGAAGCCAACGTCGTAGAGCGCGCCGGTGACGTGTGCCAAGACTTCATCGATGGTTGTGCAGTCCGTCAAATGATCCTTGTCCCGGAACAGCAGGTAGCCGCTGTCGGTCCGGTAGACGGATATCACCGCCTCCAGTTTGTCCGGCGCCGGGGTCGCGACGTGGGCAACGACCCGGTGGATGCAGTTGCTGGTGTCGCGGTCGGTGCAGCGGATGCGGAAGGCGCCGCCGGCGAAGGCGTAATCGCGGTTGAACCAACGGCGCACCCGGGGGCGGCGGGGCAGGGGGCCATGGGTGCCGTTGACCGCCGCGTCGTCATCCCCCTCCGCTGGCGCATGTCCGTTGCCGAGCAGACCCAGATCGGCCCATTGCTGCAGCATGAATTCGACGTCGGTGCGGGTGCGTTGCACCGGCACCCCGTGACGCGCCGCCAGCCGCGCCGCCAGCGTCGCCGGTCCTTTGGCTTGGCCGAGCCCGTCCCAGACCACCCGGGCCGTCGCGTTCAACACGAACATGCGGTCGCCCCCGGGCCGCGCAACGATCAACCCGTCCTCTAACGGTGCGCTGAGCGCATCCGGCGCTAGCTGGTAATAAGGCATGTCCAAGCCGGGCCCGCGTCTGTTGGACGAGCCCGGACGATGCCACTGGCGCCCCGTTACCGCACGGGGGCAGAGGTGATACCGCCCCAGTGGCGAAGATGGCTAATAACTCTTCTTTTACGCGCGATACGGGTGCTTCGCGCAACCCTTGCGGCGCTGCGGGACAACAGCGCCGGGCAGCAAGTCGCCGCCAACGCCACACGGGCGTTCAGCGGTGACTTGCAATTGGATCAGGCCGTCAGGCCAGGTTCTCGTTGAAGAAGGTGATCGTGCGGTCCCATGCCAGTTCGGCCGCCGCCGCGTCGTAGCGCGGTGTGGTGTCGTTGTGGAAGCCATGGCTGGTGCCGGGATAGATATGGGCGGTGTATGTCTTGCCGTGGGTCTTCAGCGCGGCTTCGTAGTCCGGCCACCCCGCGTTGATGCGGTCGTCCATCTCGGCATAGTGCAGCAGCAGCGGGGCCTGGATCTTCGGCACGTCTTCGGTTGGCGCGACGGAACCGTAGAACGGCACCGAAGCCGCCAACTCAGGCAGCCGCACCGCCATGGCGTTGCTCACGCTGCCGCCGTAACAGAAGCCGACGACCCCAACCTTGTCGGTGACCGCGTCGTGTCCGCGCAGATGCCCGTAGGCGGCGACAAAGTCTTCGAACAGTTTGTTCCGGTCCAGCGTCCGCTGCATCTCCCGGCCTTCTTCATCGGTGCCGGGATACCCGCCGAGCGGCGTCAGGCCGTCGGGGCCCAGCGCGACAAAACCGGCGACGGCAACGCGCCGCACCACGTCTTCGATGTAGGGGTTCAGCCCGCGGTTCTCGTGCACCACGACGACGCCCGGCACTGGCCCGCTGCCATCAGCCGGCCGCGCCAGCAGTCCGCGTATCGTGCCGTGGCCGTCCGAGGAGTCATACTCGATGGTCTCGGCAACGATCCGCGGATCGTCCGGCGCCACCTGCGCAGCGAGCGCATAATTCGGGCTGAGCGCCTCCAGCAGCCCGGCCGCGGTGACCCCGCCGACCGCGTAGACCGCCGCCCGGTCAAGGAATTCGCGCCGGCTGATCTGCCCGTGCACCAGTTTGTCGAACAGTTTCAATACGCCTGGATCGAAGTCTTTCACAGTTTTTCGGGTCATTTCACTCTCTCCCTGAAACACTGCTAAGAAATGTAGGCCGCACCGCCTACGAGGATCTTCACATCCTTGTGTGACAGGCGGGTGCCCCTACCAGGCGCCTTTCGTCAGGCGCTGCTCCAGTTCGGTGAAAAACTGGCCGATATGGCGCGCGTCGATCACCGCATGGTGCACCTGGACCGCCACCGGCGTCTGCCAACTTTTTCCATCACGGGTCATCCGCCCCCAGGCGATGCGCGGGATGCAGTCATCGGGCCCGTTCCCTGGGTGGTTCAGGTTGGTGAAGGCGATCCACGGCACGCAGGTCAGATGGATCCGGTCATCCAGATGCGCGACCCGGTCAACCAGCGCCGTCTGCTGCTTTGCCTCGGCGACCGCCGCCTTGCAGGCCGCATTGAAAGTCGGCCAATCGGCCGCGTAGTCGATATCGCAAAACGCGAACTGGTCGTTCTCGATCGGCACCGTGACGGAGGGATGCACGACCTCATGCTCCACCACCGTGTCGCCGCGAAACCGTGTGCGAAACTCGGGCACGGCATTCGCCGCCTGAACCAGGGCGAACAGTGTGGCATTGAACGGCGACGCACCCGCCGGCTTCAGTTCCTCCATCACGTACGTGACGTCGACGGATGCGGTGATGGCGAAATGTGGATTGGCGATGCCGCGGAAGTAGGTGTACTGGCTGGCCCGCGCCCAGCTCGTCTGATCGATTGTCTTCAAGAACTCACTCCGCTGCTGCCGGCACCGGCTGTTGTCGTGCGCTCGCCACCACATAGACGGTCGCGGCGATAGCCACCGCAATTGCAAATCCGATCATCGCCATGAACACCGGCGTCAATCCGTCGTCCGGCTGATGCAGCCATGCCACCAACGGCACCACCGAGGCGCTGGCGGTGAAGCCGAGCACGTAGCGGGTCGCGAAGGCCCGCGCCCGCCAGGCGTCCGGCACATTGCGCGCTACCAGCATGTCGTTGACGACCACTTGGCCGAACACCGCCGCCAGGATGAATGCCGCCGCGACCAGCGACCACCCGCCGCCCAGCACGATGACACCGGCGAAACCGGCGATCTGCGCCAGCGCGAGGCCAACAAACAGCCGGCCGATCGGCATCCGGTCGATGGCCCAGCCGATACTCACCTGGGTCATCGCGCCGACCATGAAGATGGCGGTGGCCAGCAACCCGGCAACGGCGGGCGCCTCCAGCAGTGCGGGCAGCCGCTCAACCACCAGGGCCGGCAAGACGATTGTCGCGGTGTTGAAGGTAAAACCGCCGGCAATCACCGTGACCGCCAACACCGCCGCGACCAGTTTCAGCGTACTGCGATTGACCAACACAATGGCGCCATCCGCTTTTTTTCGCCCGTGGCTCTCGCCAGTCCCGGCGGGGATCAGCGCCAGATAGGCGACACCCGCGACCAAGCAGGCGGCACCCGGCAGTGCGAACGCCCAGCGCCAACCGAACCACTGCGCGATGGCGCCGGTCGTCACCGCCGCCAGCGCCACGCCCATATTGCCGAACACGCCGTTCCAGCCGAACGTGCGCCCGCGCGCCCCGGCGACCGCCACCAACATCGCCATGCCGACCGGGTGGTAAATCGCCCCGAAAATGCCGACCCCAGACAAGGCGACGACCAGCCAGAAGATATTCGGCGCCAGACTCGCGCCGACCAACGAAGCGCCGGCACCGAAGAAGAACAGCGCCATCATATGCCGCCGGCTCCACCGGTCCCCCAGCCACCCCGCCGGCAACGACAACGCCCCGAACGCCAGGAAGCTGCCGGTCGCAATGGCAATGCGCGCCCCATAGTCGTCCCCAAACGCCGGCCCGATCGTCAACACCGCCGTCGGAAAGATCAGCAGCATGTAGTGGTCGGCGAAATGCGCGACATTGATGAGGGCGATGGTGCGCGACGGTGGCGGCATGTGTCAGGCTTTGGGCCGGAGCTTCAGCGCGTCGACCACCTCGCGCACCCGCTGGCTGTGCCCCCGCGGCGCAATCAGCACGGCTTCTTCTGTTGCAACCACCGCAAGGTCGCTAACGCCAATCGCCGCGACCAGCGGCCCGTCGCTCCTGAGGTAACAGCCGTCTGTGTCGATCTGCACGACATCACCCGCCGCCGCGTTGCCGTGCGCATCCTTCGGCAGAATGTCGTACAGCGACGCCCAACTGCCGACATCGCTCCACCCGATATCGGCCGGTACGACGGCGGCTTTGTCAGTGTGTTCCATGACCGCGTAGTCGACGGACTTGGCCGTCGCCTGGCCGAAGCTGTCGGCGGACAGACGCACAAAGTCGCTGTCCCGTTCCGCCGCCGCGACGGCAGCGGCGCAGTGTTTGTGCATCGCCGGCTCCAGCCGCTCGACTTCCTGCAGGTATAGCGCCGCCGGCAACACGAACATGCCGCTGTTCCACAGGTAGTCGCCGCTGGCGAGGTATTGCTCGGCCGTCGGCTGGTCCGGCTTTTCGACAAACGCGCCGAGCCGGTGGGCGCCGTCCGTCACCATCTCCTCGGCCACCCGCACATAGCCGTAGCCGGTCTCCGGGTGTGTTGGCTTTAGCCCAAAGGTGACGAGATAACCGGCCGCCGCAGCGTCAGCCGCCGTGCGTGCCGCCGCGTGAAACGCCGGCACGTCGCTGATCACGTGGTCGGAGGCGAGCACCAGCATGATCGCGTCGGGGTCCTGCGCGGCGAGCCATTGCGCCGCCGCGGCGATCGCCGGTGCCGTGTTCCGCCCCATCGGTTCCAGCATGATGGCTTGCGGCGCCAGATCGGCGGCGCGTAGCTGTTCCGCCACAAGGAAGCGGTGTGCCTCGTTACAAACGATCAGCGGCGGGGCGAACAGGTCCGGATCCGCTGCCCGCGCCGCCGTCTCCTGCAGCATCGTTCGGTCGCTGACCAGCGGCAGGAACTGCTTTGGCCGCTCGGGCGTGCTCAGCGGCCACAGCCGCGTGCCCGATCCGCCGGAGAGAATAACCGGAACCAACTTTGCCATCTCGCCCCCGATGCTGCCGCGCGGCCTTGCCTTCCCGTGCCCCGCCTCTTTTACTTGTGGGCCTCCTTTACTACGGTGCGGCCCGCAGCGGGAGATAGCAGACGGATGAAAGTTTCTGCGATTCAGGTGAATGCCGGCGACGACAAGGCGCGCAATTTGGACGAAGCGCGGCGCCTGGTTGACGCTGCGGTCGCGGCGGACGGCCCGGATATGGTTGCCCTGCCGGAGACCTTCGCGGTGATCGGCGGCACCCTGGAACATCGCCGGGCCCAGGCCGAAGAACTGCCCCGCAACGGCGACGGCGGGGGCGATGCCTACGAGGCGCTGCGGGCGATGGCGCGGGAACATGGCATCTTCGTGCACGGCGGCAGCTTTTTGGAGCGCGACGGCGACGACTTCTACAACACCACCGTCGCCTTCGACCGCCAGGGCACCGAACTGGCCCGCTACCGCAAAATCCACCGCTTCGATGTCACCACGCCGGACGGCCAGGAGTACCGCGAATCCGATGTGATCGGCCGCGGCACGGAGGTCGTCACTTACGACGCCGGCAAGGTGAAGGTCGGCTGTTCCATCTGCTACGACCTGCGCTTTGGCGAGCTCTATCGCGCCCTGGCCGAGGCTGGTGCCCAGATGATCATGGTGCCGGCGGCCTTCACCCTGCAGACCGGCAAGGACCATTGGGAGGTGCTGCTGCGCGCCCGCGCCATCGAAACCGAATGCTACGTGGTGGCGCCGGATCAGGTCGGCAGCCATTTGGAAGGCAACAAGCGCCGCACCACCTGGGGCCATTCGATGATCATCGATCCCTGGGGCCACATGGTCGCCCAGGCCCGGGACGAACCCGGCTTCACCACCGGCCGCATCGATCTGGACTATCTCGAAGCCGTCCGGGCGCGTATCCCTGTGGCACAACATCGCGTGTTGTAGGAGGCCGCCATGATCGTCGTCTTCGGATCCCTTAACGTCGACATGCTGATGACCGTCGACGCGTTGCCGCGTCCCGGCGAAACCGTGCTCTGCCCCGGCTACGTGCTGGTGCCCGGCGGCAAGGGCGCGAACCAGGCCTGCGCCGCCGCCCGGGCCGCCGGCAAAGAGCGCGCGGTGGCGATGATCGGTAGCGTCGGCGGCGACGAATGGGGCACCCTGGCGCAGCATCTGCTGGTCGATGCCGGCGTCGACGTGGCCGGCATCGGTCAGTCCGACCGGCCGACCGCCTGCGCGTCCATTTGGATAGATAAGGCCGGCGAGAACGCCATCATTGTCGCCAGCGGCGCCAATTTGGACACCACCGCCGCCAGCGTGCCCGACCGGCTGCTGACCGACGACAATTGGCTGGTCCTGCAGATGGAAGTGCCGATCGAGGAGAATTTCGAACTGATCGACCGCGCCCACGCCCAGGGCACCAAGATCCTGCTGAACGTCGCGCCGGCCCGTGTCGTGCCCGCGGCCACCCTCGACAAGGTCGACGTGCTGGTCGTCAACGAGATCGAGGCGGAAATGGTCGCCCAGCAGGAGGGAGAAGGGGCCGACGGCGACGCGTTGCAACTCGCGCGCACACTGGCCGGTCGCCACGACTTGGCCTGCATCGTCACCCTGGGGTCGGAGGGCGCCATCGCGGTGCAAGGGGACGCGGCCTGGCGGATCGGCGCGT
>JANQOE010000078.1 GCA_028279245.1 Alphaproteobacteria bacterium | reverse complement strand
CATGGACCCCGAAGGCACCTGCGTATCCCGCCGCCGCATCACGCTCTCTACCGCTGGGGTCGTGCCGCTGATGGAGCGCTGCGGCCGAGAGATCGGGGTCAATCTGGCAGTGTCGCTGCACGCCGTGACCGACGAGCTGCGGGACCAGATCGTGCCGATCAACCGCAAGTTCCCGATCGCCGAACTGATGGCCGCCTGCCGCGCCTACCCCGGCGTACGCAACGCCCGCCGCATCACCTTCGAATACGTCATGTTGAAGGGCGTCAACGACAGCCTCGCCGACGCCAAGGCCCTGGTGCGGCTGATCCGCGGGATCCCGGCGAAAATCAACCTGATCCCCTTCAACCCCTGGCCAGGCGCCCCGTTTGAGCGCTCCTCCGACGCGGCCATCGAACGCTTCGCCGCTGTCGTCCGCCGCGCCGGCTATCCGTCACCGGTCCGGACCCCACGGGGCGACGACATCCTGGCAGCCTGCGGCCAGCTCAAATCCGCCAGCCAACGCCAACCGCGCCGGTCCACACAGCCAGTCACCGCCACACCCTAGGCAACGAACATCCGGTTGCCGCCATGGCACCAGCCCCTATACTCGCGCGCCTCTAGCAAACAGAAGCTGCGCCCCATGTCCGCCCCAAAGAAAGTTGTGCTCGCCTACTCCGGCGGCCTCGATACCAGCGTCATCCTCAAATGGCTTCAGCAGGTCTACGAATGTGAGGTCGTGACCTTCACCGCCGACCTCGGTCAGGGTGAAGAGGTCGAGCCCGCCCGCCGCAAAGCCGAAATGCTCGGCGTCCGGGAGATCTTTATCGAGGACCTGCGTGAGGAGTTCGTGCGCGACTTCGTCTTCCCGATGTTCCGCGCCAATGCCCTGTACGAGGGCACCTATCTTTTGGGCACCTCTATCGCCCGGCCGCTGATCGCCAAGCGCCAGATCGAGATCGCCGCGGCGACCGGCGCTGACGCCGTCGCCCATGGCGCCACCGGCAAAGGCAATGACCAGGTCCGGTTCGAACTCGGCTACTACGCGCTCAATCCGAACATCCGGGTGGTCGCCCCCTGGCGCGAATGGGATCTGAACTCCCGCACCAAGCTGATCGACTTCGCCGAGAAGCACCAGATTCCAATCGCCAAGGACAAACGCGGCGAGGCGCCCTTCTCCGTCGACGCGAACCTGCTGCACATCTCCGCCGAGGGGAAGGTGCTGGAAGACCCCTGGCACGAGCCGGAGGAGTTCGTCTACTCCCGCTCCGTCGCACCGGAGCAGGCGCCGGACCAGCCCACCTATGTCGAGATCGACTTCGAGCGCGGCGACCCGACGGCGATCGACGGCAAGAAGCTCAGCCCGGCCGCGCTGCTGACCCGCCTGAACGAACTGGGCGGCGCCAACGGCATCGGCCGGCTCGATCTGGTGGAGAATCGGTTCGTCGGCATGAAGTCCCGGGGTGTCTACGAGACCCCGGGCGGCACCATCCTACTGGCCGCCCATCGCGGCATGGAATCCCTCACCCTCGACCGGGAAGCCACGCATCTGAAAGACGAGATGATGCCGCGCTACGCCAAGCTCATCTACAACGGCTTCTGGTTCGCACCGGAGCGGGAGATGCTGCAGGCCCTGATCGACAAGAGCCAGGAACGGGTCACTGGCAGGGTCAGGCTCAAGTTGTTCAAGGGCAGCGTGACCGTGGTCGGCCGCCAGTCGCCGAACAGCCTGTATTCCGAAAGCCACGTCACCTTCGAGGAAGATGACGTCTACGACCAGCGGGATGCGGAAGGGTTCATCAAGCTGAACGCGCTGCGTCTGCGGCTCGCCAAGGCGGCACGCGGCTAGGCCGGATAGGGCGCCACCCCAAACACAAACTCATGGCCGAACACGATCACCACGTAGATGGCCAGGGCCAAGGTGATGCGCCACCATCCGATGCCCGGCCAATCGAAGCGTGCCCGCTTCGACAGAATGGCGGCAAACGGAACCAGGCTGGTCGTCAGCGCAATCGGCCCCCAGGCCGAGCCAAGCCGTGCTTCGCGCTTGCGGTCGATATGAAACATGCCGCCAACGGCTAGAATTAGCATGCCTCCCATCATGATCAGGTTCGCCGCGTCGCCATTGACCGCCAAGTGGCTGACCGCCCACAAGGCAACACCCCACAGGAACGGATGCCGCGTCACACTGATCATGCCGATGGCCGGGGAGTTCGGACCCGTACTGCCGTCCGCGCCCGCCATGGTCGGATTAGGACTAGAGAACGCACAAACGGCGAGCAGGATCGCGACCGGCATGACCAGGACCGGCACCCACGCCAGTCCGGGCAGGAACGGCCAGACGCTGACAAACGGCGCCGACCGGTAGGCCAGCAGCATCCAGACAAACGCCAGAAACACGACAACGGAATACAGGCCCATGAACCGGCTCTCACCGAACCGTCCCACCAGCGCACCACGGATCGGCGCGCTCGAGAGAAAGAAGTGCCCGGCAACGAAGAAGACGGTTGCCGCAAACAGAGCGTTGAGAGAACCAGTCATCCGACGCTTCGTTTGCCAGCCAAACCCCACTGCGGCAACCCCAAACAGCAAGCCAGCCCATGGATGACGAGCGACAAGACGACCCAGTCGCCACAGCGATACTCGAAGCGATAGCGGCGGCGGAAGGCAATTCGGTCGCACCGCGGGAGGTTGCCCAGGCCTTGGCTGCCAAGCATCGGAAGCCCAGCGATCGCCCCGACGCGTGGCGCCGCTATCTAACCGCGGTGCGCCAGCAGGCCCTGCACCTAGCCAGAAATGGCCGCATCCAGTTACTGCGGCGCGGTCAGCCCGTGGAGCCCCACAATGTGAAGGGCGTCATTCGCCTGGGGCCCCCGGCCTAACCGAGCCAGGCTGGCGCCTCGACGCCATTCTGCCGACAGGCGGCCGTCAACGTGTTGGCCAGCAGGCAGGCCACGGTCATCGGACCGACGCCACCCGGCACCGGCGTGATGGCACCGGCGGCCTCGAAGGCCGTCGCAAAGTCAACATCGCCAACCAGCTTGTAGGGCCTATCGCTGCCCGAGGGCGTATCGACCCGGTTGATGCCGACGTCGATCACAGTCGCACCAGGCTTGACCCAATCCCCCTCGACGAGACCGGGCCGTCCCGCCGCCGCAACCAGGATATCCGATCCCCGGCACACATCCGGCAGGTCCCTAGTCTTCGAATGCGCCACCGTCACAGTGCAATTCTCGGCAATCAGCAGCCGCGCCATCGGCAGCCCGACCAGAATCGAGCGGCCGATCACCACGGCGTTGGCGCCGGTCAGCGAACCCAATCGGTCCCGCAGCAGCATCAGCGACCCGAGCGGCGTGCAGGGCACGATCGCGCCGTCCGGCCCGGCGAACTGACCAAGAGCCAGACGCCCGGCGTTGACCGGATGCAACCCATCCACGTCCTTCGCCGGGTCGATCGCCTCGACCACCCGGGAGGCCTGCAAATGGCCCGGCAACGGCAACTGCACCAGAATGCCGTGTACGGTGGGATCGCTGTTCAGCCGCGTAATCAGCTCCAACACATCGGATTCGGCACTTTCCGCCGGCAGCCGATGGTCAAAAGCAGTCATGCCGCAGGCCTGTGCCGCCTTGCCTTTGTTACGCACATAGACCTGCGAGGCCGGATCATCGCCCACCAGCACGACGGCCAGCCCCGGCACCACGCCGGCACCCTTTTGGAAGACGGCCACCTCCGTGGCGACCCGCGCCCGCAGCCCCGCGGCGAACGCCTTCCCGTCAATGATATTGCCGCTCATGCGCACCTACCAGCCAAGCCGCAGTCCCGCATCCAGGGCGGTTCGTTCGCCCTAAAAGCGGCCCCCGACAAACTCGAACAGCAGATTCCGTAGGAAGATCAGGCCCAGGATCAACACCAGCGGCGAGATATCGATCCCACCGAGATTGGGCAGCACCCGTCGGATCCGGCCCAGCGCCGGCTCGGTGATCCGGTAGAGGAAATCGCCGACCATGTAGACGAACCGGTTCGACGTATTCACCACGTTGAAGGTTACCAGCCAGCTCAAAACGACCGAGATGATCAGCGCCCATATATAGAGCTGAATGATCGTATCGACGAGTTGAAGCAGCGACTGCATGGGAACCCGGGGTGGTGGCGACTCGGGCGCGGTAAGCTGCTCTGTTTAGGGACTATTCCGCGCCCACGCAAGTCGGCGCCGGTCTTGACAGGCAGTCAAGCCGCCACCCATATTCCGGCCGCATGCGACGCTGGGGCCGTAGCTCAGTTGGGAGAGCGCGACGTTCGCAATGTCGAGGTCAGGGGTTCGATTCCCCTCGGCTCCACCAGCCTTCCTGATCCCTTCATCGAACAAACCGGCGACGGCTGTCGGACTGCCAAGCGGACGTTCGCACCGTTGGGGACCGGAGAATCACGCTCCAGATCCCCATCAGTGCAAGGGCCTTTGGCGTCTCGCAGCAGCAACTAGTTGACTTGAACGTCCAACGCGACGTTGAGGTTGACGCCCATCTGCTCGGTAAAGCCAAGCAACGCTTGGGTCTGTTCGCCCACGGCGCCGGTGAAGGACCCCGTGCCGCCAGTGACCGCACGGCTCACCGGAACATTAACGTCGGCAATCTCGAACCCATTGGTGATGACCGTGGCGCCGTCGTAGTCACCGTTGAATTGGTAGATCTGGGTTGAGACCACCCAGGCGCCGCTCGTGGCGTGGCCCGCCTCGCCGATCATGTAGCCGTAGCAGATCCACTCGCCGATAACCTTGTCCGGAAACTCGGGTGACCCGTCGGCCAGCACACCGTTCGTACCGCTGAGCGTGCCGTCCGGATAGATGTATCCCTGCGTCACAAATCCGCTGCCGTGCGCGGGCATACCGTCGTCATAAACACGCGATTCGTCATAGGCGAACCGGTTGCCATCCTCTGCAACTTGAAACCGCATGACTTCCGCATGCGCGGTACTCGAAAGACCAAAGCCCATGGCCGCCATGGCGAACCCCGCCGCCAGCACCATTTGACGTAACATTTGTCGCTCCATTGACTGTAAGGAGCCGGGAAGAAACGCAATCCGGCATCACGCGTCTGTGATTGCGCTCACTGGGTTGTTCCGCCCGCATCCGTCTGGCGCGCCGCGGCGTACCAGTAACGGAGCAAATCAACCGAGTGAGCCGTCCCGCCGAATATGTCTTTAACCGCAAAACTGGTCGTCGGCGTGATTGTCGCGGCCGCGTTGTTGCCGGCCTACACCGCCTTGGCCACCTGGCGTGTCGAACAACGATACCCGCCCCAGGGCGAGTTCATCACCGTCGAAGGCATACGTCTGCATTACACTGACGAAGGATCCGGCCCGCCAATTGTCTTGCTCCACGGTGCAAGCGCGTCGCTGCGCGACTTTCAAGCGAGCCTCATCCCGGGGTTGGCCAAGCATCACCGGGTCATCGCCTTCGATCGGCCCGGCTATGGATACAGTGAGCGGCCGGCGGGCGCTTGGCTCGATCCGGCGCAACAAGCGGCGCTTGTAAGCGCCGCCCTGGCCAAACTGGAGGTCGAGCAGCCCCTAGTCGTCGGCCACTCGTGGAGCGGCGCCGTCGTTCTTGCCTACATGCTCAACCATCCGGCCGACCTAGCTGGCGGAGTGCTGTTGGCCGGCGCCGCCAATCCATGGGACAGCGGCGTAAGCTGGCATGTCGATCTGGCGCGACGGCCGGTCCTGGGTCGCATCTTTGCCGGAACGGCGGTGTTCCCGATCGGGCAACTGGGGTTGAACAAAGCGATCGATGGTGTGTTCGCGCCGGAAACCCCAACGCCGGACTACCGCCAGCGGACTGGCGCGATACTGGCGTTACGCCCGGGTCCGTTCCGGACCAGCGCCGAGGATGTCGGCAACCTCAGCCGGTTTCTGGCGGAACAAACTCTTCGCTATGACGGGATTGCGGCGCCCCTACTCATGGTCACCGGCGGTGCGGACACCGTCGTGTCGGCACAAGTCCACACGCAACGCCTGGCAGCGCGGCTTCCCCATGCCGAGTGGGTGGACTTGCCCGGTGCCGGACATGCATTACACCACAGCCGCACGGAAGACGTCGTTACCCTGATCCGCGGTTTCTTTGAACGCGTCCAGCGGCGCGTTGTAGTGGGGTCCGGTTCTCGATAACCCCTCGCGCAAGACCAGCGCGACGGTAACGCCGGCAAGCTGTAAGAGCGCCAATCCCGGCCCCGCATAGACGACATCAGCGCAATACGCACTTCGGTACCAATCGATGGCAGCAGGCAAATCGCCAACGTAAAAGGTGACGTCACAACCTTCATGCATTTCAGAAGTCTCCTCTCTCTGACAAAGACCTACGCAGGAGTGGCGCAAATGGACGCCGCGCGAGCCGCGAAAGCAGTTTGCAGAACGCTGCAATCCTTAGGTTCAGCGAGAAATACGGGAGAGTGACGTCGCGCCTAGGGCGATGTTGTGGCGTCTGCCCATACTGCGACTTTGCGTTGTAACAGAAATATGGTTAATATGACCGTCTCAGGGATGAACGTTATCTAGGGATAGCGATCATCGAAGGGCGAGTTGGGCCGGCCACTCGCCCTTCAGCGTCAAGGACCGTAGGTTAGACCAGCAAGCTAACCCGAGTTCAGCTGATACCGATGAGAGTCTTAATCTGCGGCGGCGGTGTAATTGGCACCGCCACGGCCTACTACCTCGCGGCCCTAGGCGCCGAGCCCGTTATCATCGAGCGCGCCGGTATTGCCAATGCGGCATCCGGCAAGAGCGGCGGCTTCCTTGCGCTCGATTGGTGCGACGGCACCCCGTTAGGCCCGCTCGCCCGCCGCAGCTTTGTGCTGCACAAAGCGCTGGCTGAGACACTGCCCTCCGACTATGGGTACCGTACCCTCGACACCCTTAGTGTCACGGCAACCGACGACAGCGAGTCGGCGTACGCTCATCCGGCCCTGCTGAATTGGCTTGCGGATGCCGCGATCGTGCGCGGCCGACTCGGTACAACCGAAACCACTGCACAGGTTCACCCCGCAAGCTTCACCAAAGCGTTGGCTGACGCCGCCGTCGAGCAAGGCGGCCGAACACAGGTCGGGGAGGTGACCGGCATCCAACTCTCCGCCAAGGGCTCGGCGGCCAAGGGTGTTGTCGTCGGCAACGAGCTACTCGAAGGCGACGCCGTCGTCATCGCAATGGGTCCTTGGTCGATCCTTGCCTGCAACTGGTTGCCGCTGCCGCCGGTCTATGGGCTCAAGGGACACAGCATTGTCCTGCGGCCGGCACAGCCCGTTTCGCCGCACGCGCTGTTCGTCGACGTCCAGGATCACGGCGGCAACCAGCATAGCCCGGAAGTGTTCCCGCGGCCGGACGGCTCAGTCTACATCTGCGGGCTTTCGGGAACGGAAGATTTGCCCGTCGACCCAAACCGCGTAGCGACCGACGCGGCGTCGACGGACAGGCTATTGGCCATCACCAAGACCTTCGCGCCGCAACTCGCCCAGGCTGAAGTGATTGCGGCACAGGCCTGCTATCGTCCCGTCACCACCGACGGACTGCCCTTATTGGGGCGCGTTGAGGGTCTGGAGAACGTCTACGTGTCGACCGGCCATAGTTGTTGGGGAATACTCAACGCGCCGGCCAGCGGCGAAGCCATGGCCCAACTGGTGACCGCCGGCACAGCAGAAACAGTCGACCTGCGCCCGTTCGACCCACGGCGCCTCGGGCCTTCGCCTCGTTCCGCTGCGGCCGAGTAACCGCGCTCCACCGCACCAACTCAGATGTTCATCGGATGCTTGTCGAACGGTTGGCCCAGTGCTTCCGGGCTCAGGGCCGAGTAACCGCCGTCCACGGCCAAGTCGGTACCTGTGACGAATGACGCGGCATCGGACAGCAAGAAGGCGATCCCCTGGCCGACTTCTTCAGGATCGGCCGCTCTACCCATCGACTGGAACTCAGCGGCAAGCGCATCGGCCCGCGCCCGAGTGCCGTAGCGCCGCTCGATATTCCGGCTCCAGGTCCAGCCGGGCGACAACGAGTTCACGCGGATCTTGTCTTTGGCCAATTGGGTCGCACCGGTTTTCGCCAGCATGTGCACGCCCGCCTTGGCGACCGAATAAACCAGGCGGTTCGGCTGCGCCATCATCCCGCTGATGGAGGCGACATAGACGATCGATCCGCCGCCCCGCCGCCGCATGTGCGGAATGATCTTTTGACTAAGCACCGCACCGGAAATCACGTTGGTATTCAGTGCCTGCATCCAATCCGCACGGCTCGTCTCAAAAAGCAGGTCATGAAAGGTCACGGCGGCGCTGACCAACCCGTCGATACCGCCAAACCGGTCGCTGGCCACGGTGACGATTTCGTCGAGAAATTCATCGTCCGTCACGTCGCCGGCGAGGAAGTGGCCCTGGTCCCCCATCGCATCCCGCACTTCGTCCGCATGGTCGGCGGAACGGTCCGCTGCAACCACCCGGCCGCCTTCGGCGCAGATGATCCGGCATGTCTCTAGGGCAAGCAATGAGACCGCACCCGTGACAACAACGGTCTTGCCGGCAAACCGAGTCATATCTCCTCCCGAGACGATCGAAGTCAAACCTCTCAGGATGTATCAGAAACGGCGGAATTGAGCCAACCAGGGGCTCACGCCCGGCTAGCTGCCGGCGATATAGTCCCGCAGCGCGTGGGCTTCCGACTCGATCTCACCGATCCGCGCCTTCACGGCGTCACCGATACTGACGATCCCGCACAGCGCACCGTCCTTGACGATCGGCAGATGGCGAATGCGGTGCTGGGTCATCGTCGCCATGACGCTGGCGATCGGGTCGGTCAGCTCACCCGTCCGTACGCTCTTCGTCATGAGGTTGCTGACCGGCATGTCGAGCGTTGCCGCACCATGTTCGGCGAGCGCACGCATAACGTCCCGCTCCGACACGATCCCCTCGATCGATGCGCCGTCGCTGCTGATCACCAGCGCCCCGACACCACGGTCCTTGAGTTGCCGCACCACATCATTGATGGACGCGTCGGGCCGGGCTGTCGCAACGTCCGCACCCTTCGCGTTGAGTATCGCCTGAACAGTCATTCTGAACCCTCCTCTGGACGTCGGCGGGGGCAATGCTCTTCAAGCAAATCGGTGCGGGCGGCAACGCGCCCGCACCGAAGCACGCACTTATTCAGAGACCGTAATCTCCACGCGTCTGTTCTGTGGCGACCGGGCACCGTCCGGCGTCGGCACGGCTGGCCGTGCCTCCCCGAATGATGCAACACGGATACTGGCCTCATCGACCCCAGCTTTCTTCAGCGCGTCCGCAACAACCTCGGCACGCACTTTGGCGAGAGCCGAATTATAATCATTCTCGCCGGCCCTGTCTGTGTGCCCGCTGACGCTGATCTTGGCGTTATCGATACCGCCGGCATAGGCGACGGCACTCGCCAACTTCTCGCTCGCATCCCCGGTCAGTTCGGAGTCGTCATAGTCGAACATAACGACGAACGTCCGGACCGTTGGTTCCGGTGCTGGCGCCGGTGCAGCGGCGGCGACCGGTTCTGGCTTCAGATCGTCTTCAAGCGCCGCGATAGTCTGCAAAAAGGCGCCCTGACACGCCGCGATATCGTCAGGCTGGATATTCTCTTCCTGCTCTTGCATCCAGCAATCGAACTGCACCTGCGCCATTGCCGCTTTGTCCGGGAACTTCTCGCGCCCGCCGCCTTCAAGTGCAGCGACCAACCGCCCACGCGCGTCGGTCAACTCCGCAATATTTGCGTCAGGCAAACGCCGGGCATCGATCATTTCCGGCTCGATCATCGTCCCGGTTGCAGCCGTCAACGCACGCTCCGCAAACGCATCGGAGTCGCGGTAGTCAGACTCAGCATATTCGGCTTTCGCCAAATCAACATAGCCCGCGTAGAGGTCGCGGTCGAAGGCAGAGCCCGTCGGCTCGACCGCCGCGACTCGCTCCAGTTTTTGCCCCGCGCAGCCAGCTACGGCGAGCACGCAGCCGGTCAACAAGACCGTTCGCATTCCCATGGTGTTACCCCTGCCCAAATGGAACTGTACCGAAACAGATTCGATGCCTGCGCCTTGATGTTGTCGAGTGTCTAATGCGCGTCGGCGAGAAATATCGTGCGGCGGTGCTGCACCCGGGCAACACAAACGAAAGTACTATCTGGCTTCCGTCAAAGCATCGAGCTGCTGTCGCACGATGGCATATTGCTCACTATCGGGAGGAAGCAGTTCGAGCAGACGTTCCCAGCGTTGGCGCGCGACGGCATTGTCGCCGTTTTGCATCGCACCAATGCCGGCAAACCAAAGCGCGTCGGGATTATCGGCATCCAGCCGCAACGCGTTTTCCATCGTTGCGCGCACCTCGAGACTCATCGGTGCACTTTCATCGCCAGCGCGCATTAGCGCGACCCCGTAGCCAACAAGGATGTCCGGATCGTCAGGGGAGAGCGTAACAGCGCGCTGCCAGGCGTCCGCCGCTTGCGGCAACTCGCCGAGCACTTGTAACGAGCGCGCCAGCATCAGCCAGCCTTCCAGATCGTCCGGCGTGTCCGTTGCCAACCGGGCTTGCAGCCCTTCGACCATCGCCCGTATCTGCTCAGGATTGACCGGTGGCGCAGCCCGCTCCGGCAGGTCTTCCAGGAGCGCGACCGGATCCTGCCCAAGTTCCTGCGCAACCACTTCGATCCGCTGCTCGACTGTCGCCAACCAAGGCGCACCAACCGGGGCATCTCCTGCCAAGGCAAGCCACGCGTCCAATGCCTCTTGGCGGTCGCCGGACTGGTACAAGGCGACGCCCTCGTAGTAACGGGCGCGCGGTAGCTCCTGAATACGCGCAAAGATCGCCCGCGCTTCCGCCGTCACGAACCCGCCCGACGCATAGACCAGCGCTTCGCCATAGAGGCCCAAGGTGTCGGGCCGCGAGTCCGTCAGCTCCACCGCCTTGGCGAAAGCGTCGGCGGCCGCTGTGTATTGGCTGGCGGCGAACAACGCTTGTCCATAACGGAGCTGATTGTTGGCGTCGTCCGGCGCGTCAGCCACGCGCGCCGCCAGCTCCGCCAACACCGGACCCAGATTGTCCTCCGGCGCCGGCCGCGATGCGAGCGGCTGATCCGGCAGCATCGGCGAACCCAACCGCCAGTACAATCCACCGGCGAGTGACGGCACGACAACCAGAATGCCCGCCGCAACCACCAGCTTGGGCATCCGGCCCTTGCTTTGTGCCCGTGCCGCGCGGCGATCGAGCGCCAGGATACGCCGCTCAATCTCGCGGCGCGCCTCGACCGCCGTCTCGGCGTCGATCTTACCGTCGAGCTGGTCGCGCTCCAGATCCCCAAGTTGCGCGGCATAGACAGCCATGTCATGCGCCGCCGGATCGGCCAGTTCATGCCGCCGGGCGCGCAGCAGCGGCCACAACAAGAGCGCGACGACCAGTATCGTCACGGCCGCAAGAGTCACGATGAGTCCCATCAGGGAGGATCGCCTTGCGACCTCGGTTTCTCGCCGCCACCCAGTTTCTCGACCAGCGCGTCGAGACGCGCGCGCTCAGCCGCCGACAATGGCCGAACGCCTTCGTGCGCGGAACGGTTTTGCTGGGCGCGGTACACCATAACAATCGCCAAAACGACAACCAAGACCAGCGCCGGCGGACCAAACCAGAGCGGCAAGGTCTCGAACCGGATCGTCGGACTGAACCGCACATACTCGCCGTACCGTGCGACCATGAAATCGACAACCTGATCGTCCGTATCGCCCTCCACCAACCGCTCCCGGACAAGCAATCGCATGTCGCGGGCAATCTCGGCGTTTGAATCGTCGATCGATTGGTTTTGACAGACGACGCAGCGCAACTCCTTGGAGATCTCGCGCGCCCGATCCTCCAAAGCGGGATCCGCTAGCACCTCGTCAGGTTCGACGGCGCCAGCCGGCCACGCCGGCAGCCATAGCAACAGCAGCAGGACCGCCAACCGGCGCATTATCCGCCCAACGCCCTGATCCTTGGCATGAACTCGTCCTCAAGCAACTGCGGTGTCAACGGACCGACGTGCTTGTAGCGGATGACACCTGCGGCATCGACAATGAAGGTTTCAGGCACACCCGTAACGCCCCATTCGACACTGATGCGCGCGTCACGGTCGGCACCAACCCCGGTGTAGGGATCGCCGTGCCGCCTCAACCAGGCCGCTGCTTCGGCATCCTTGTCCCGGTGATTGATCCCGAACACCCGATACCCGTCTTCGGACAATCCGGAAATGAGCGGATGCTCGGCCAAACACGGCACACACCAGGACGCAAAGACATTGACGATCGACAGCGAACCCTGCAGGTCCGCCGTGGCAAATCCGGCGGGTCCATCCCGCCCCTCAACACCGGGCAATACAAACTCCGGCACCGGCCGGTCAACGAGCGCCGAGGGGATATGGCTCGGATCCCGCCCCAGCAGCAACTGGCTCAGAAAGACACCGCCCAACACAACGAACAGCCCGACCGGCGCGAAGAACAGCCAACGTCGCATGATCTACTCCGCCGGTACGATTTCTGCCGATGTTGCGACCGGCTTCCGCGCGGCACGCTGTGGCGCGCCAACCCGATGGCGGCGGTCACTCAGCGAAAGGAATCCGCCAGCCGACATGATCAGGGCGCCGTACCAGATCCACGGCACCATGGGGTTCTCGTAGAAGCGCACGGTCCATCCGCCGTTCCCATCCGCCTCGCCGACCACGGCGTAGAGATCGGCAACGCCCGTGGTGTGAATGGCAGCCTCGGTCGTCGACTGGCCGGCAACCGGGAAGAAGCGCGTCTCGGGGTAAAGCTCGGTGATCACCCGATCACCGCGCAGCAACGTCACATGCGCTCGGCGGTAGTTATAGTTCGGGCCCGCACCTTCGGTCACCTCGTCAAACGCAAACTGATAGCTGCCGACCGGCACCACATCTCCCGGCCGTGCGACCTGGATCCGTTCGACTTGCCAGGCAGACGCACCGGTCATGCCGGCAATCGCCACGGCCACGCCGAGATGCGCCAGCGTCATGCCCGACGCAGCGCGCGGCAGCCCCTTCAGGCGGCGCCAACTATCACTCAGGGGTGCGCGAAACAGTTTGATGCGATCGGCCCATTCGGTCAGCGTTCCAACCGCCAACCATGCCGCGATCCCCATGGCCACCGGCGCCAGCCACGGCCCATCGGGGTGCAGTAGGAACGCCCAGACCATCACCGCCACCGCAGCGAGGCCCGCCCATACGAGGCGCCGCATCACGTTCGGCAGGTTGCCGCGTTTCCAAGCCATCAACGGCCCGGCCGCCATCACGATGACGAGCGGAATCATGATCGGCACAAAGGTCGCGTTGAAGTAGGGCGGGCCGACCGAGACCTTGTCACGCCCGTCGCTGAGCGCTTCTAGGAACAGCGGATAGAGCGTGCCAAGAAAAACCGTGCCGCAGGCCAACGCCAGCAGGATGTTGTTGAAGACCAGCCCGCCCTCCCGGCTGATCAGCCGAAAAAGACCACCGGATTGCAGCGCCGGCGCCCGCAGCGCAAACAACGCCAACGAACCGCCGACGGCGACAGCGAGAATGGCCAGAATGAAAACGCCGCGCGTCGGGTCGGTCGCAAAGGCGTGCACCGACGTCAGCACACCGGACCGGACAATGAAGGTCCCAAGCAAACTCAACGAGAAGGTGAGGATGGCGAGCAGTATCGTCCAGGCCTTCAGCGTGTCCCGTTTCTCCACCACGATCGCCGAATGCAGCAGCGCGGTCCCCGCTAGCCACGGCATGAAGCTGGCATTCTCCACGGGGTCCCAGAACCACCAACCGCCCCAACCAAGTTCGTAATAGGCCCACCAGCTGCCGAGCGCGATCCCGCCGGTAAGGAACGTCCAGGCTGCCAAGGTCCAGGGCCTCACCCAACGCCCCCAGGCCGCGTCGACCCGGCCCTCGAGCAGCGCCGCGACCGCGAACGAAAACGCCATCGAAAAGCCGACGTAGCCGACATAGAGCAGCGGTGGATGGAACGCGAGACCAGGGTCCTGCAACAACGGATTGAGACCGTTGCCGTCAAACGGCGCCGGATCCAGCCGCATAAAAGGGTTCGAGGTAAAGACGATGAACGCCAGAAACGCCACGCCGATCATCCCCTGCACCGAAATGACCCGTGCCCGCAACGTCGGCGGCAGGTTGGTGCCGAACTGGGCCACCGCCCAACCGAACAGGGCGAGGATCACCACCCACATGAGCATCGAGCCCTCATGGTTTCCCCACACCCCCGACACCTTGTAGAGCATCGGCTTTAGCGAGTGGCTATTGGCGGCGACTGTAGCGACCGAAAAGTCCGATGCAATGAACCCGTAGGTCAGTGCGCCAAACGCCAGGCCGGTCAGCAACAGCTGCGACAAGGCCGCCGGATAGCCGGTCGCCATCAACGGCCCGTCGTTACGATAGGCGCCAATCATCGGCACCACCGCCTGCACCAGCGACACCACCAGCGCCAGGGTCAGTGCGAATTGTCCAAACTCGGCAATCACTGCTCCGCGCCCTCCGCGTGTTGCCAATGACCGGAGTCCTTGAGTGCGTCGGCGACCTCTTTCGGCAGATAGTTCTCATCGTGCCGCGCCAGCACAGTCGCCGCCGTAAAGTGACCCTGCTCGTTGATCACGCCTTCGGTGACCACGCCTTGCCCCTCACGAAACAGATCCGGCAGCACGCCGGTGTAGGACACGGGTACTGTCTCCGCCAAATCGGTCACCACAAAATGTATGGTCGCGCCGTCACGCTCAATGCTGCCCTCTTCCACCAAGCCGCCGAGCCGAAAGCGGCGTCCCGGCTCCACCTCACGCTCGACGAGATCTGTCGGGCTATAGAAGAACACGAGATTGTCCTGGAACGCCGTCAGCACCAGCGCGGTCGCCGCCCCGAGCAGCGCGACACCGCCGGCGACATAGGCCAGCCGCCGATGCTTCGGCCTCATGCGGCCCCCCGGCGCCGCCGCGGCCGATCCGCTGGTTCCATGCCCTGCAGCGTGCGCTCCGCCCGCCGCAGATCCTGCAGGCTGAGCACCAGCATGCTGACCAGCACGACAGCCGTGAGGATCAACGCCGGCCAGACGAAGGCTGCGTAGCCACCCATGCCGAGGAACGTCCGGAGTGCGTCCAACATCTTCTCCATCACCGGTTGGAGCTACGGATAATGGCTGCCCGCGCCAGCCCCGTGGGTCAACACTTGCTCACCGTTGTTTGAGCAGATGGGGCCACTGCCCCCAATCGGCACCAGACAATTCTGGGACAACACGGCGCCATTTGTCGCATCACTCCGCGGCGGCCAGCGCCGCGACCCGCAATGCCTGTACTTTACGCGACGCCAGGTCCGCCCTGATGCGGATCAACAGTAAGGTGAAGAAATAGCCCATGAAGGCAAATGCCATCAGGAACAGGGGCGGCAGCATCGATGAATCGATCGCCGGACCCGCCAGCCGGCTCACACTGGCCGGTTGATGCAGGGTGTTCCACCAATCCACCGAGAATTTGATGATGGGCACATTGACCGCGCCGACCAGCGCCAACACCGCGGCGGCCTTGGCACCCCGCGCCGGGTCGTCGAAGGCGCGGCTCAATGCGATATGGCCCAGATAGAGAAAGAACAGGATCAGCACCGAGGTCAGCCGGGCATCCCAGACCCACCAGGTGCCCCACATCGGTTTGCCCCAAAGGGAGCCGGTGGCCAGCACGATGAAGGTAAAACCGGCGCCAATCGGCGCCGCCGCCCGCGCCGACATGAAGGCCAGCGGGTGCCGCCAAATCAGCCCGACCGCACCGGCAACCGCCAGGAAAGTGTAGCAAAAAAGCGACATCCAGGCCGACGGCACGTGCACATACATGATCCGCACCGTGTCACCCTGCTGATAGTCGGGCGGTGAGGCAAACAACGCGAAATAGAGGCCCAACACGAACAGTATCGCCGTAATACCGGCCACCCACGGCAACAGCGCGCGGCTGAGGCGCTGAAACTGGGCCGGATTGGCAAATCGGTGCAAATTAGCCACGCAAAAACCTCCGTCCCCGCATATATGGGCCCGAAAACGGCAGTTTCATGGCCCCTCGCTCACTGCAGGGCCTGACGCAACGCCGCGCCACCGGCCCAAGGACACAACGGGATCGCCGCCAGCAACAAGGCGGCCAGGATCATCATACTGGGCCGGACCGGAGCGTCGAAGATCACCGCGTCGACCCCGGCCACGGCGAAAATCAGCACCGGCACATATAGGGGCAACACCAACAGCGCCAAGAGCACGCCGCCCCGCCGCGCCCCGACAATCAGCGCCGCCCCCACCCCGCCGATCAGGCTAAGGGATGGGGTGCCCAGCAACATAGACAGCAGCAGCACGCCGAACGCGGGCCCTGGCAATTGGTAGAAGACACCAAGCACGGGTGCCGCCACCAGCAGCGGCAGACCGGTCGTCAGCCAATGGGCGATCGCCTTGGCCAGGAAGACGATTTCCAGCGGCGCCGGCGACGTCGCGAGCAAGTCCAGCGTCCCATCCTCATGGTCGGCACTGAACAACCGCTCCAGACTCATCATCGCCGCCAGCAGCGCCACGACCCAGATGACCCCGGGCCCAATCCGCCGCAGCACCTCTGCTTCCGGCCCCACGCCGAACGGAAATAGAATCGCTGCCAACACGAAGAACACGAGCACCATGACGCTCTCGGTCCCGCCGCGCACTGCTAGCCGCACGTCCCGCGCGACAATCGCCCAAAACGTGCTCACCAGATATCGTCCCGGAGTTCGGGCTTCAGCGCCTCCATCACCAACTGATGGGCCCCCGCCTCGAACATCTGCACGTGGGAAGCGGCGATGACGATCCCGCCACCGTCCAGATGCGCGGCCATCGCCTGCTCCAGCGCCGCAATCCCGTCCGTATCCAGGCCGACCGTTGGTTCGTCCAGCAGCCAGATCGCGGGCGATCCCATGGTCGCCCGCGCCAGATTGGTCCGCCGCCGCTGACCGGACGAGAGCAGCCGGGCTGGTACGTCCGCCAACCGCTCAATCCGCAGCCGGGCGAGCGCCGCCGTGACAACCTCGGGTCCCTGGCCATCCATTCGCGCCCAGAACCCGAGATTCTCGGCAACGCTCAGGGCCGGCTTCAAGGCGTCGAGGTGGCCGACATAAGAGATGCGCCGCCGATGCCCATCAGGATCCTGCGCCACCGGCGCACCATTCCACAGCAATTCGCCGCCAATAGGCTGCAACAGCCCGGCCATCAGTCGCAGCAAGCTCGACTTGCCGGCGCCGTTCGGCCCGGCCACCAGCATCGCCGCGCCCGGTGCGACGTGGAACCCAACCTGTTTGAAGACCAACCGTGCGCCGCGCACACACGCCAGCCCTTGACCCTCGAACCCGTTCATGCGGCGGCAATCTACCGATGCGCCGGAGTCATGCCTATGGGATCAAGAAAAACGGCCGTCGGCGGGGGGACCGACGGCCGCAAAGGGGCCTGGATCAACCCGAAAGGGCTGTCGGAGACATGTGTGGCTGCACGCGAAATACCGAACAGCACCACAAGCCACGCCATAACAGCCTGCGGATGTGTTCAGAGTTTGGGTCGTTCTGGGCGAAATTGTGATGGCCAACGGCTTATCCACATTGACGGGCACTTGACGAAGCTACACCTGGTCGAGCGGCCGCTCGTTCTTTCGCCAGACATCGATCCCGCCGCGCACGTGGCACGCACGTTTCAGCCCGGCCTGCTGCGCGGCCTCGACGGCCATGGCCGAACGCTCGCCAAACGCGCAATAGAAAACCAGCCGTCGGCCCGTCGCCCGCGCCAATTCATGCAAGGTCCCGCCGGGGTGAACATGCTCGTCGAGTTCCGGATAGGGCACGTGGACCGAGCCCGGAATGACACCATTCTCCCGCCGCTCCGCCTGATCCCGCAGATCGACGAAGGTGCAGTCCTCGGCGCCGACCAGCGCCGAACCCTCGGCACAGGAGAGCGACCAGCCTTTCGCATCGATCTCTTCCTGCGCCAACCCCACCCGCAAGTTGGTCGGCACCGCGACATCCATCATCTTCGGGTTCGGCAGGTCCAGGCCGTTCATGATGTCGACATATTCATCGACGGATGACACCTGCAGCCGCGGATTGAAGCGCTTCTCTTCAGCGATGGTGCTCACCGTATCGCCCTTATAATCATGCGCCGGGTAGACCAACGTCTCCTCCGGCAAGGTGAGCAGCCGTCCGAATAGCGATTCATACTGGGCCGCGGCGTCGCCATTCTGAAAATCCGTGCGGCCGGTACCGCGAATCAACAGCGTGTCGCCGGTGAACACCCGGTCATCCATCAGGAAAGAGTAGGAGTCATCGGTGTGGCCCGGCGTGTAGAGCACCCGCAGCTCCAACCCCTCGATATCGATCCGGTCACCGTCCCGCACCCGCATGGAGACGACGTCGACCGCCGACTCCGCCCCCATGACGGTGATACAGCGCGTGCGGTCCCGCAGCGCCCCAAGGCCGGTGATATGGTCGGCGTGGACATGGGAATCGACGGCCTTAACAAGCTTTAACTCAAGCTCATCGATCAGCGTCAGGTACCGCTCCACCCGGTCGATGACCGGATCGAGGATCAGCGCTTCGCCGCCACGCCGGCTCGCCAACAAGTATGTGTAGGTGCAGGAAACGTTATCGAATAGTTGACGGAAAATCATCGCCCACTCCGACCGGCAGCCTAACCCGAAACTCTAGTGCCGGCCACGTGTAGCCGAAGCCCGGCAACGCGGATGTGATCGATCGCACCGCAAAAAGGGCTGCCGACAAACCCCCTTGGCCCGCCCGGTTAACTCGCCTATAACGCCGCCGTGCCTATATAGTAGGCGTAATGTAGGCGTTGTTTCGGTCGCAACCGGTACGCCGCTCCCGTGGAACCTTTGAACTGGAGAACGCCATGACCGTCACGGGCCATGACAGTATGGGTCTGCGCAAGACCATCAGCGTAGACGGCCGCGACTACGACTACTTCAGCCTGCCGGATGCCGCCAAACGTCTCGGCAACATCGACCGGTTGCCCTTTTCCCTGAAGGTCCTTCTCGAAAACCTGTTGCGCTACGAAGACGGCCGCACAGTGTCACCGGAAGACGCGCAAGCGGTCGTGGACTGGCAGCAAGAACAGAAATCCACCCGCGAAATCGCCTACCGGCCCGCCCGGGTGTTGATGCAGGATTTCACCGGCGTGCCCGCCGTCGTCGACCTGGCCGCGATGCGCGACGCCATGGTCGCCATGGGCGGCGACCCGCAAAAGATCAATCCGCTGAGCGCCGTTGACCTGGTGATCGACCACTCGGTCATGGTGGACACGTTCGGCCAAGGCAGCGCCTTCGACACCAATGTGAAGCGAGAGTTCGAACGCAATCAGGAGCGTTACGAGTTCCTGCGTTGGGGCCAACAGGCCTTCAACAACTTCCGTGTCGTGCCGCCCGGCACCGGCATCTGCCACCAGGTGAACCTCGAATACCTCGCCCAAGTCGTCTGGTCCGACAAAGACCAGGGCGGCAAAACAGTTGCCTACCCCGACACGCTGGTCGGCACCGACAGCCACACGACGATGGTCAACGGCCTCGCCGTGTTGGGCTGGGGCGTCGGCGGCATCGAAGCGGAAGCGGCAATGCTGGGGCAGCCCGTCTCCATGCTCGTACCGGAGGTCATCGGCTTCGAGCTGCGCGGCAACCTGAAGGAAGGCGCCACCGCGACCGACCTGGTGCTCACCGTGACCGAGATGCTGCGCAAGAAAGGCGTCGTCGGCAAGTTCGTCGAATACTTCGGCGCGGGTCTCGACAGTCTTTCCCTGGCGGACCGTGCTACCCTGGCCAACATGGCGCCGGAGTATGGCGCCACCTGCGGCTTCTTCCCGATCGATCAGGAAACCTGCCGCTACCTGCGTTTCACCGGACGCGACGAACATCAGGTGAAACTGGTGGAGGCCTATGCCAAGGCCCAAGGCATGTGGCGCGAACCGAATGCCGCCGACCCACTGTTCACCGACACACTGAGCCTCGACCTCGGCACGGTCGAACCGTCCCTGGCCGGCCCGAAACGGCCGCAGGATCGCGTGCTGTTGTCAGGTGCCGCCAAGGCCTATGGCGAGGCCGAGGAGACCCTCGGCGCCACCGGCAACACGGTGAACGTCGAGGGCGCGAACCACGAACTACGCGACGGCGATGTCGTCATCGCGGCCATTACGAGCTGCACCAACACCTCGAACCCGTCCGTGATGATTGCCGCCGGGCTCGTCGCCCGCAACGCAGCGGCCAAGGGCCTGCAGGTAAAACCGTGGGTCAAGACCTCATTGGCGCCGGGCAGCCAAGTCGTCACCGACTATCTGCAGGCAGCCGGCCTGCAAGACGATCTGGATGCCCTAGGCTTCAATCTTGTCGGCTACGGCTGCACGACTTGCATCGGCAACTCCGGACCGCTGCCCGAACCGATCTCGGAGGCAGTGTCGGAAGGTGACCTGGTCGTTTGCTCGGTCCTCAGCGGCAACCGCAACTTCGAAGGCCGCGTGCATCCGCAGGTCCGTGCCAACTACCTCGCCTCGCCGCCCCTCGTCGTCGCCTACGCCCTGGCCGGATCGATGAAACGCGATCTCTATGCCGATCCGTTGGGCAAGGACAGCGACGGCAACCCGGTGTATCTGAAGGACATCTGGCCAACCAATCAGGAGATCAAGGACGCGCTGGATCGGGCGCTGACGCCCGACATGTTCCGCCAACGCTACGGAAATGTCTTCGCAGGTACGCCCGATTGGCAAGGCATCAGCGGCGCCACCGGACAAACCTTCGCCTGGCGCGACAGCTCGACTTACGTGCGGCACCCCAGCTTCTTCGAAAACATGGAAGCCGAGCCCGGCGATGTCAGCGACATCAAGGATGCGCGCGCCCTCGCCATGCTCGGTGACTCGGTCACCACGGACCACATCTCCCCGGCCGGTGCAATCAAGGACGACAGTCCCGCCGGCGAATACCTGGTCAGCCACCAGGTGCGGCCCGTCGAATTCAACAGCTACGGCTCGCGCCGCGGCAATCATGAGGTCATGAGCCGCGGCACATTCGCCAACATCCGCATTCGCAACGAGCTGGCACCCGGAACGGAAGGCGGCTTTACCACCCACTACCCATCCGGCGACGTGCTGAGCATCTATGAGGCGGCATCCCGCTATCAACAGGACGGTGTGCCGTTGGTCGTGGTCGGCGGCAAGGAGTATGGCACCGGGTCGTCCCGGGACTGGGCCGCGAAGGGCACCCGCCTTTTGGGTGTGAAGGCAGTCATCGCCGAGAGCTTCGAGCGCATCCACCGTTCGAACCTGATCGGCATGGGCGTATTGCCACTGGTCTTTGTCGGCGGCGAGACCCGCAAGTCGCTCGGCCTGAAGGGCAACGAGCAGTTCGATATCTCCGGTATCGAAAGCGGCCTCGCCCCCCGGACCGAACTTGACTGCGAGATTCGGTTTGCCGACGGCGGTAGCAGGCAAATCCGGCTGTTGTGCCGGATCGACACGGAAGACGAGCTTGAATACTACCGGAACGGCGGGATTCTGCAGTACGTCATCCGGTCCATGCTCAAAGCGGCGTGAGGCTGCCTGGTCTCACCCCCAAGTGATTCGTCAGGGCATCGAGCGAGCACCATAGTCCCGCCCATGATGCAACGCGTTATTGGTCTGGTGGCAGCGGCCTTGTTGACGGCCCTGAGTTGGCAAACAGCTTTGGCCAAGGAACGGCTCGTCGTCATTGAGCTGTTCACGGCTCAGGGCTGCGCCGCCTGCCCGCCGGCCGATGCGTATCTGGGTGAGCTCGCCGCCCGCGACGATGTGCTGGCCCTGGGGTTCCACGTTGACTACTGGGATTTCATCGGCTGGCAAGACCCATACGCCAACGCCAGCTACACCCAGCGTCAGCAGGCCTACGCCGACCGCATGCGTATCCCATATGTCTTCACACCGCAGATCATTATCGACGGCGTGCTGCAAGGCTCCGGCAGCAACCGCGGCACGATTGCCCGGCATATCGTTGTCGCTGCCGAAACGGAAAAGCCTTGGGTCGATGTGCGCTTGACCCACTCGGCCGACGGCCGCATCCGGGTCCAATTGCCGGAGATG
>JANQOE010000066.1 GCA_028279245.1 Alphaproteobacteria bacterium | reverse complement strand
CCCCTCTTGCCGCTCATTCTGGATGCGCCGTCCCGTGACGTGCTCATTGTCGAGGTTGAGCCGCCGCGGGTCGCTGACCTGCCCGCCACCGCCAGGTCGATTGCCGACCGGGTCGACCAACTACTCTTCCGCGCCAGTTTGGCCCGCGAAGTCGCGGCAGTGGAGCGGTTACGGGCGGAACTCGGCCCCGTCGCGCGGGTCGCAAGCCGCGCCGCCCGCAAGCTTCACGCAGTACGCCTGCACAGCTTGGCCGCGCCGGAACCGATGAGCACCCTCGGCACCGACAGCAAGTTCAACACCCAACGGCGGCTGATTGACGAACTGCACCGGCAGGGTGCGGCCGTCGCCGACCAATGGTTGGCGAAAGGGCTTGCTTAGTGCCGCTACTGCTTTTTTCGGAAACTGTCGAGGGTGACGACTTCGGCGGTCTTTTCCTGTTCGTCCGCCGCGGCGACCGCGTCTGTCTTGTCGCCGGTATCGTCGGTCGCGGACTCCGAGCCGGCGGCGCCTTCGACTTTGAACTGCAGGCCGAACTTGACGGAGGGGTCAACGAACGCTGTCAGCGCCGCATAGGGCACCGTCAAGTGGCAGCGCTGTCCGCTGAACTGCAGATCGACCGAGAACAGCTCCTCGTCCACCAGCAAATTCTCATACTGGTACTGCAGGACAATGGTCATCTGATCCGGGTACTTTTCCACGAGGAATTGCGGGATATCGACGCCCGGCGCCCCCGTTTCGAAGGTCAGGTAGAAGTGATGGCCGCCGGTCAGCCCGTCTTCGGCGGCAATCGTCAATGCCTTCCGCACCACATCCCGCAGCGCGTCTTCGACCATGCGGTCGTAGCGGAGCACTTGTCCTTCCATGCCGACCGTTGCCTCCTCCCCAGGGGCTGCCCGTAAGGGCTCGCAGATACCGCCGATATCAGGGCGGTTGTCAGTGGAGGGCTTCTGTTGCCCGGTGCCCTCCGAACCGCGCTTACCTATGATTAGGCAGCGAGAGCCAAATCGTTATCATTGGCATCTGTAGGATTGGTCCGATAACGGCGGTACCATGCCGGGCGAAAATCAAGCCTTTACACGCACGTCGATCCTAGTTCGCCCCCATTGAATACTGCCGGCGCGGCAGAGTGTTGGTGGAGGCGCCGGGTACTGCCCCCGGGTCCGCAGCGCTTATTACGCAGGACGTTTATCGCCATAGCCGGGCAAGCCCAGCACTCCTAATATAAGGCCGGATCGGCGCTTTTGGAAGGAAAAGGGCCGTGCCAACAACGTGAGATGGGCTAGGTCCGAATCGGCGGGCCCCCTTATCTCCAGCCCCATGCATGCGATGAAAAAGACTGACCCAGATCCGGCCGGAAACCCGGCCGAAACGCCATTAACCGCTGAACAGCGCGCCGAAATCGACGCTGTGCGCGCCACCGCCAATCAGACCCTGCGGCCGACGGTGCCGGCGTTGGAAGAGGTGCTTTACCAGCCCTTAACCGTACTGGACCGCGGCTTCGTCCGGGTCGTCGACTACATGGGCGACGACGCGGCGATCGTGCAGGCGGCCCGGGTCTCCTATGGCCACGGCACCAAACAGGTACGCGAGGATCGTGGCCTGATCCGCTACCTGATGCGGCACCGGCACACCACGCCGTTCGAAATGTGCGAAATCAAATACCATGTGAAGCTGCCGGTGTTCGTCGCCCGGCAATGGATCCGCCACCGCACGGCGAACGTGAACGAATATTCGGCGCGCTATTCGATCCTCGAGGACGAGTTCTACATTCCGGCACCGGAACACCTCGCCAGGCAATCGACCGCCAACCGCCAGGGCCGCGGCGAAGTGTTGGAAGCTGACGCCGCCGCCCGCGTGCTGGATATGCTGCGCACCGATGCCACCCGCACCTACGCCAACTACCAGGAGATGATGGAGGCACACGATCTAGCGCGCGAGTTGGCGCGCATGGATCTGACGCTCAACGTCTACACCCAGTGGTACTGGAAGATCGACCTCCACAATCTCCTGCACTTCCTGTCGCTGCGCGCCGACGCCCACGCCCAGTACGAGATCCGCGCCTACGCCGATGTCATGGGCGACACAGTGCGGCGCTGGGTCCCCTATGCCTTTGAGGCCTATGACGACTATGTCATTGGCGGCGGCCATCTCTCCCGCGCCGGCCTCGATGCGGTACGGCGCATGCTGAGCGGCGAAAGTGTGACCCAGGAAGACAGCGGCATGAGCCCGCGCGAATGGCGCGAGCTGTTGGCGCTGCTCGATCTGCCGAAAAAAGCGGGCGCCGGACCGGCCCCCGATTGAGGGCAGCAGCCTGCGGGGGCAAGGCTAGGGCCGGTCCGGCTCGATCTACCGGGGCAGGGGGATCGCCCCTTGGTAGCCGCTCTGCCCCATTACGTTGGGGCGCGGGCGGCACGCGGCTACCGGATCGGGCGTAACAACGCTTCAAAAACGCGCGATGGCCGTTACTCCATGACGATGCGTGGTGCCGCCCTGGCCGGCTGCCCCAGCCGTCCCAGCACCGCTTCTGCCACATTCAGATAGGCCTGCGCGTGTGCGCCGTCGGGCACGTTGGCGACGATCGGTGTGCCGCCATCCGACAGCTGGCGGATCTCGATATCCAACGGGATCTCGCCCAGGAAGGCGCAGCCCAGTCGCTCGGCCTCTTCGCGCGCCCCGCCATGCCCGAAGATCTCCGACCGGTGGTTACAGTTTGGGCAGACGAAATAGCTCATATTCTCGACGATCCCCAGGACCGGCACATTCACCTTGAGGAACATGTTGAGGCCCTTGCGCGCGTCGATCAGCGCGATGTCCTGTGGCGTCGAGACGATGACGGCGCCGGCCATGCCAACCCGCTGGGCCATCGTCAGTTGGGTGTCGCCGGTCCCCGGCGGCATATCGACCACCAGCACATCCAGCGGGCCCCACTCGACGTCCCGCAGCAATTGCTCCAACGCCCCCATCACCATTGGGCCGCGCCAGATCACCGGTGTCTCTTCCGGCACCAGAAAGCCCATGGACATGACCTTCACGCCGTAGTTTTCCATCGGAATGATGCGCTTGCCGTCGGGTGACTGCGGCTTGCCGGACAGCCCCATCATGCGCGGCACTGACGGCCCGTACACATCGGCATCCAGCAGCCCGACCTTCTTGCCAAGGCGGGCCAGCGCGACCGCCAGGTTGGCAGCGGTTGTCGACTTGCCAACCCCGCCCTTGCCGCTGGCGACCGCGACGATGGATTCGATGTCAGGCACCAAATTTGGCCGCCCGCCGGTCTGCTGCTGTGGGGCCGCCGCCGGCCGATTCGCCGTCAACACAATCGTCGCCGACGAGACGCCGGGCAGCGACAAAACGGCGGTCTCGGCCTGCTTGCGGGTGGGCTCCAGCCGCTTGGCATCCGCCGGCGTTGCCGCCTCGATCGTCACGCCGACGTTACCATCCCGAATGACCACGCTTGTGATAAGCTCCGCGCTGACCAAATCGCGGCCCGAACCGGGGTCTTGGACAGTCGCCAAAGCGGCCCGAATCTGGGTTTCATTCAGTTTGGTCATGCTTGAAACTCCGGCAGGTATGCCAATATCCGAATTAGGGTCAAACGCGCTTGAATTGCGCAATGCGGCGCCGGGAGTGATATAAGCCCCCAGCTTTCAGCAGAAAAGCCCGACTCAAGCGCGGCAAAACGGAAGGATACGAGATGCCCTGGAGCAACCAAGGCGGCGGCCCATGGGGCGGCGGTAGCGGTGGCAGCGGCGGTGGTGGCAGCGGTGGCCCGTGGGGCGGCCAACGCCCGACCGGCGGTGGCGGTGCCGGCGGACCGACCCCGCCCAATCTCGAAGAGATGCTGCGCCGGGGTCAGGACCGTTTTCGCAATATGATGCCCGGTGGTATCGGATCGGGCCGCGGCATTCTGCTTATCCTACTTGCTGTACTGGTGTTGTGGGGCGTCACCGGCTTCTACCGCGTGCAGCCGGACCAGCAAGGTGTGCAGTTGCTGTTTGGCAAGTGGGATGGACGAACCACCCAGCCTGGGCTGCACTACTGGTTCCCGTCGCCGATTGGCGAGGTCCAAACGCCCAGCGTTGAACGGATCAATCGGGTGGACATCGGCTTCCGCGGGGCGAGCGAGTCGGACCGCGTGACGTCCCAGCGGGACGTCCCCAAGGAGAGCCTGATGCTCACCGGGGATCAGAACATTGCTGACGTCGATCTGGCGGTTCTCTGGCGGATCCGCGATGCCGGCGATTTCCTCTTCAATATCCGGGCCCCCGAGGACACGGTGAAGAAAGCGGCTGAGAGCGCCGTTCGTGAAGTGGTCGGACAGACCCAGCTTGAGGCACTGCTCACCGGTGGCCGCCAGCAGGTCGAACAAACCACCCGAGATCTCTTGCAGGAAATCCTCGACAGTTACGGTGCCGGGATACTCATTCAGGGCGTCCAACTGCAGAAGGTCGATCCGCCATCACCAGTGATCGACGCGTTCAACGACGTGCAACGCGCGCGTCAGGACAAGGAGCGGCTGCAGAACCAGGCCGAGGCTTACGCCAACCGCATTGTGCCGACAGCTCGTGGTGAGGCCGCCAAAATAATTGAGGATGCGAACGCCTACCGAGAACGCGTTACTAAAGAGGCGGAAGGTGAAGCCGAGAAGTTCGTGCAGATCTACGAGGCTTACAAAACCGCGCCGGAAGTGACACGGCGCCGCATGTATCTAGAGACAATCCGCGATGTCATTGGCGGCGCCAACAAAGTCATCATCGACCAGGATAGTCAGGGGGCCGCCACCCAAGGCGTTGTCCCCTATTTGCCGTTGAACGAATTGCGCCGGAACGGCGCCGCGGCGACAACGGTACAAGGAACCTCGCCATGAATCGGGTCTCTCTCGCCATCGTAGGTATCGCCGTCATCGTCGGCGGTTTCCTCCTGTCGAACGCGCTGTTTGTGGTTCGTCAAACCGAACAGGCCATCGTGCTGCAGTTCGGCGATCCGCGGCGCGTCGTTCAGGAACCGGGTCTGCACGTAAAACTGCCGATCATTCAGAATATCGAGCGATACGACCAGCGGGTCTTGAGTCTGGATCCGCAGGAAGAGGAGGTCCTGCTCAACGACCAGAAGCGGATCATCCTCGACGCCTTCGCCCGCTACAAGATCGTCGACCCGCTGAAGTACTTCCAGGCGGTGCGGACCGAAACGGCATTCAACGACCGGTTCGGCCGGGTGCTGAACTCGGCCGTTCGCGGCATTGTGGCGCAAGGCGGGTTGACCGATCTGCTGTCCGAGCAGCGCGGCACAATCATGCGTAACATATTCGACAACGTGAACCAGGATGCCGGCAACTTCGGTATCGAAGTCGTCGACATCCGTATCGGCCGGTCGGAGTTGCCGGAGGACGTGGCGCAGAACGTGTACGACCGGATGCGATCCGAACGTGAACGCGCGGCCAACCTCTCCCGCGCCGAGGGCGAGGAGAACTCCCGCCGCATCCGAGCTACGGCCGATCGCCAACAGACGGTGATCATCGCCGAGGCCCAGCGCGAGGCGGAAATCCTGGTCGGTACCGGCGACGCGCAGCGCAACCTGATCCTCGGTGAAGCCTATGGTCAGGACCCCGAGTTCTTCGATTTCTATCGCAGCCTCGAGGCCTATGCCGACACCTTCAACCCCGAGGACACGACGATGGTGCTCGCACCCGGCGGCGACTTCTTCCGCTACTTCGGCGACAGCACTGGCGGCGCCCAACTGGCGCCGGTCGGCAACGGGATCGGCACGGTCGGGCAGTAGCGCCCATGTGGTCGCTGCTGCTCCTCGGCATCGCCCTCATCCTGATCATTGAAGGCGCCGTCTATACAGTGGCGCCAAATCAGATGAAGGCGCTGCTGTTGAAGCTGCACGACATTCCCGGCACCCAACTCCGCTCCGGCGGCATCATGGCCGTGGTCGTTGGCGTCGCCATCGTCTGGGCGTTGCGGATCAGGCCGTTTTGAGGATTTTCCGACTTGTGAACAATTCCGAAAGGATTTGATCACCACTTGGGTCCGATCTCGGCCACTATACGTGTCCCCCGTTGAAGCGGCGTGCAAGCCGCTCCATATCGTGGGGATTCGCGGTCGCGACCGGTTGGTTAGTTAAGGAAACACGCAAAAAATGTTGGCACGTGCGAAAATAATGCGAGTGGAGAGCGGCCGTCAGATAGCCCTGGCTGTCGCTCTATTCTTGTCGCTGGCGCTGCTCCTGGCTTGGCCGGCAGCGGCCCGGGACGCACCCGAAACCTTTGCCGACCTTGCCGATGAGTTGCTGCCGTCGGTGGTGAACATCTCGACCACCCAGGTGGTGCAGCGCCGCGAGCGGCCGGGCGGCAGCGAGATACCCCAGGCCCCGCCGGGCTCGCCGTTCGAGGACTTTTTCCGCGAGTTCTTCGATCGCAATCAGCCGGAAAACGCGCCGCGCCGCCGTGCCACGTCGCTTGGCTCCGGCTTTGTTGTCGATCCGAGCGGTTTCATCGTGACCAACAACCACGTCATCAGCGAAGCGGATGAGATCAAGGTCATCCTCGCCGACGACACCCAACACGAGGCAACGGTGATCGGGCGCGATCCCAAGACTGACCTCGCCTTGTTGAAGATCGATGCTGGGCGCGAACTGCAGGCACTGCCGTGGGGCGACTCCCGCTCGGCCCGTGTCGGCGAGTGGGTGGTGGCGATCGGCAACCCCTTCGGCCTCGGCGGCTCCGTGACCGCCGGCATCATCTCGGCCCGGCAGCGCGACATCAACGCCGGACCTTACGATAGCTTTTTGCAGACCGACGCCTCGATCAACCGCGGCAACTCCGGTGGCCCGCTGTTCAACATGGATGGCGAGGTGATCGGTGTGAACACCGCGATCTTCTCCCCGTCCGGTGGCAGTGTCGGCATCGGCTTTTCGATTCCGTCGGAGATTGCGTCCCGGGTGATCAGCCAACTGCGTGACTTCGGCCGCACCAAACGCGGCTGGCTGGGTGTCCGCATTCAGTCCGTCACCGATGAAATCGCCGAAAGCCTCGGCCTGAGCGCCGCCGCCGGCGCACTGGTGGCAAGCGTTAGCCCAGAAGGCCCGGCGGAGCTCGGCAAGATCGAAGCCGGCGATGTCATCCTGTCTTTCAACGGCGAAGCGATCGAGGAGATGCGCGACCTGCCGCGCATCGTCGCCGACACCGATATCGGCCGCAGTGTGCCGGTCGAGGTCTGGCGCCGCGGCGAGGTACAGGTGTTATCCGTAGAAGTCGGCGAACTTGACGAAGAGCAGCCGGTCCTAGCCTCGGCCACCTCCGGCATCGATGAAGACGACGCCGAAACCGGTGTGGTCGAATCCCTCGGTCTCACGCTTTCTTCGATCACCACGGCCTCGCGCGGCGAATTCAATCTGTCCGAGGACCTCGCGGGCGTGCTCGTCACCGAAGTTGCCGTCGATAGCCCGGCCGCCGAAAAGGGCTTGCGCCCCGGCGACGTGATCCTAGAGGTCAGTCAGGAAGAAGTGCTGTCGCCGGCCCAGGTCGCGGCCAAGGTCGACGAGGCCGAACAAGCCGACCGCCGTTCCGTCCTGTTGCTGGTCAACCGGGATGGCGAGCTGCGGTTTGTCGCGGTCCGCGTCGAGTAACGCCGGCCAACCCTCAAACAACAAAGAGGCGCCAACCGGCGCCTCTTTTCTTTTCGTGATTGGGAGGCGCGTTAGCGCTTGCGGCTGCGGCTCTTCCGACGCTGCGCCGCCACCCGGTCGCGCCAGGCAACGGCGGTCCGCCGCTCCGCCGCGCGTTCCGCTTCCCGCGCCGACTTGAAGGTCGCGTCGGCCGCGGCCGGCTGGCCGTAGCGTTTCACATCCTGATCGATCTCGGCGACCCGTTGCGCCACCGCGTCGTCAATCCGCGCATAGATCTCATCGCGGCCCTCGCCCGGCGGTGCGACGCTGACATATTGGCGCCACCGGGTCGGGTCGTCGCCGGCCCGCGACACGCCGCGCCGTACCGTGGAGATCCACCGCCACACATCGGCCGCTTCCGCCAGGTTCTGGCCACCGCCGAACAAATCGCCGACACGGAACGACTGCTCCAAACGCAGCTCGATCTCTTGGCTCAACGACCGGTCGGCCTTCTTCGCCGCGTCTTCCAGCGCCTCGCGCATGTCGGCGGTGATACGTGTCGTCAAAGTCTTACGCTTATCCGTGTACGGACCCCGGGCCGGACGCCCCGGCCCGCGCTTCTTCGGCTGCTTCGCCATTCTAAGCCCCTTCCGATGCAGCCGTTGCGGCCACACTTTTTATTGCCCCTGTTGCCCAGCCGGAATGTATGATTTCGAGCAGCCAAACAACGACAATTTTGAGCTTACATGCACAATGCCGCCGCCGCAATTACCGCCCGTTGAACCTTCTGGGGGGCGGTTTTGGCTGGATCGACGGCGCACCAATGAAAGAAACGGGAGGAGCAACCGATGGCAAAAACCAAGTTCATTTTGGACGAAGAACGGATTCCACGGCATTGGTACAACATCGCTGCCGACTTGCCGTCGCCCGTACCGCCGCCGCTGCATCCCGGAACCGGCGAACCGATCGGCCCCGATATGCTGGAACCGTTGTTTCCGATGGCGCTGATCGGCCAGGAAGTCTCCGCGGAACGCGAGATCGAGATCCCCGAACCGGTGCGCGCAGTGTATCGGCAATGGCGGCCCACGCCGTTGTTCCGCGCCCATCGTCTGGAGCAACATCTGCAGACCCCGGCCCGCATTTATTACAAGTATGAAGGAGTCAGCCCGACCGGCAGTCACAAGCCGAACACCGCCGTTGCCCAAGCCTTCTATAACAAGGAAGCCGGCGTCCGGCGTTTAACGACGGAAACCGGCGCCGGCCAGTGGGGCTCATCCCTGGCCTACGCCGCGGCGCATTTCGGCCTCGACGTGGACGTCTACATGGTCCGCGTGTCCTACGACCAAAAGCCCTATCGCCGCGCGCTGATGGAAACCTTCGGCGCACGCTGCGTCGCCAGCCCGTCCGATGAGACCGAAAGCGGCCGCGCCATCTTGGCGAAGACCCCGGACTCCACCGGCAGCCTCGGCATCGCCATTTCCGAAGCGGTGGAAAAGGCGGCGCAGGCCGACGACACCAAGTATGCGCTCGGCAGCGTGCTCAACCATGTCTTGACCCACCAAACCGTAATTGGCCTCGAAGCGCTTGAACAGTTGGAACAGCTCGACGCCTATCCCGACGTGCTGGTCGGCTGCACCGGTGGCGGCAGCAACTTTGCGGGTCTCGTGCTGCCCTTCATCGGCGCGCAGCTGCGCGGCGGCCCGTCCCCGCGTGTCGTCGCGGTGGAGCCCGCGGCCTGTCCATCACTAACCCGCGGCAAGTACGCGTACGACTTCGGCGACACTGGCCATCTGACGCCCCTAGTGAAGATGCACACCCTGGGCTCGACCTTCGTCCCGCCGGGGTTCCACGCCGGCGGTCTGCGCTACCACGGCATGGCGCCGCTGGTCAGTCATCTGCAGGCGTTGGATCTGCTCGAAGCCGTCGCCTACAAGCAGCTCGAAGTGTTCGCCGCCGGGGTGGAGTTTGCCCGGGTCGAAGGCATCCTGCCGGCGCCGGAAGCCACCCACGCGGTCAAAGGCGCTATCGACGAAGCAATCAAAGCCCGCGAATCCGGGGAGCGCCGCACGATCCTGTTCAATCTGTGCGGTCACGGCCACTTCGACATGCAGGCCTACACCGACTACTTCGCCGGCAAGCTGAAGGACCAGACCTACGACGAAAGCGAACTGGCCATGGCCTTGGCCGGTCTACCGTCGGTCCAAGCCGCCGAGTAAGGCGGCAGGTCGCTGAATCCACCTGTTGTTATCAGGTGGCTACAGGTCGGGTGGATCTCGATGTCTTCGCGATGCGGTCTCCTAACCGTGTCGTGTAAGCCGAGGGATCCCTCGTCATGCTTGCCAGCCGGAGCATGATTTGTAGCGTTGCTGACCCGTCCCGAAGCCGGTGTTCCATTGAAACGGCCTTCGCGGAGGCATCACCCGTGCCACACCGCCTGGTGCGTGCCCCTAGGGATTTGGCACCAACACCCAACCAAACGGCCACATACTCCATTTGACAGGCCGTAGTGTAGAAGAAAAAGACCGCAAAGTCAAGAAAAAAGGTGTAAAAACCGCATATACGGCTGGGCGGCGCTTACGATGCCTTACCCGCCTCCTCAGCGAAGTTGGCGGACAGGCGTTCCTGGATGTAGTCGTGGGCGGTGATCGGGGCGTAGTGCTGGTCCGGGCCCTGAATGACGGCGTCGGTGTTCGCCTGGCAGAAGAACGCCAGGGAATAGCGCGGGCCGAGATACTCGCCGGGGCGCGGCATGCGGACCCGGTGCAGGGTCGAGAGCAGCCGGTCGTCGCTCCAGCGCATCAGCATGTCACCGATGTTGCAGGTGACGACACCGGCGGCCGGCTCGACGTCGGTCCAGGCAAGGATGTCCGCGTCCCTGCCGGGGCAGAGTTGCAGCCCGCCCTGACCCGGGCGCTGGTGCAACAGCGTCAGGCAATCGAAATCGGTGTGGGCGCCGGCCCGCCAATGGGATGAAAGATCCTCGTCGGTGGCCGTTGCCATGTCGAGATAGTGCAGCAGCCGCAGTGTGCTTTGATAGGTCGGCGCGTCCGGGTCGTGGCGGCTGGTGAAAAACACTTCGGCGAAGCCCAGCTTTATGGCGAAGCAGGAAAGAACGCGCATGCCCAGCTTCCAGTTCGCGCGCTCGAAGGCGAGCATCTTCGTGCGGAACCCGCTCAGCTCTTGTTCGCTGGGCCACAGGCCGGTCATGCGCGGCCGGGTGATCTGATACGACTCTTTGCGGTCGGCGGTGCCGGTGGAGGGGCGGACCTGCGCCTGAAACTCCCAACCCGCATTGCTGCCGTCGCGCAGCGGATACTGTGCCTTGGTGCTTTCGGGCAGCGCAAAGAACCGCTCGGCGGACGCGAAGGCATCGTCGATATCGGCCTGCGGAATGCCGTGATTGACCAACTGGAAGAAGCCGACTTCGCTGGCTGCGGTCCATAGGGCATCGGCGATCTCCGCACGGCGTGCCTCGAAGTCGGTCAGATCGATGCGCGGGATCATGCGGTCGACTTCGGTGCCCTGTCCACCGAACCCGGTCTCCTTGTTGAGTTCGGTCAGGGCGTAGTCGGCTGTCGTCATGCTGTTGCTCCGGCCTGCACGGCGGTGGCGAGGTGGTCGACGGCGCACCGGGCGTCGTGCGCCAATTCGGTCAGGTCGAGACCGGGCACGCGCCCGTCGGTCACCAGCGGCCGGCCCGCGACGAAACTATGGCGGACCGTTCCGGTGCCCGAGATAACCGGCGCTAACGCCCGGTCGTGGAATCCGAGATGGCGCGGCGACGACAGGTCGAAGATGGCGATGTCGGCGGATTTGCCAGGCTCCAGCGTGCCGACCATGTCGAGCCCCAAGGCTTTGGCGCCGCCGGCGCTGGCCCAATGCAGCACCGTTTCCGCGGTGGTGGCGCGCGGGCCCTTGGTCGCGCGGTGCAGATGGAAAGCCATATACATGGCGCCGGTCATATCGGCGGCCTCGTTCGACGCGGCGCCGTCGACGCCCAGCGAAACGGTGCCGCCGCGGGCGTGCAACAGATCGGCCGGGGCGATCCCCGACGCCAGCCGCATGTTGGACTGCGGGCAATGCGCCATCGCCGCGCCCGTTTCCGCGAGGATTCCGACTTCGTCGGCATCGCACTCGACAAGATGCGCGAACCAGACATCCGGCCCCAACCAATCATGCTCGGCCAGCCATGGCATCGGGCGCTGCCCGAAGTGGGCTGCGGTGTAGTCGGTGTAGTCGTGGTTTTCGGAAAGGTGCGTATGAATGCGCAGGCCGAGCGCCCGCGTCGCCGCCGCCGCTTCACGCAGTTCGCCCGTCGCCAAAGCGAAGGTGGGGGACGACGGCGCGAAGGCGACCCGCCGCATCGAATCCGGCTGCGGATCGTGCCAGCGGGCCGCGGTGGTGGCGAGGCCATCGAGCATATGACCCAGCGGTTCCGTGGGAAATGGCACGATCTCCGGCGTGTCGAAGGTGCGTGTCTTCGTCGCGCCACCGCGGCCGAGCACAAACCGGACGCCGATTTCGCCGGCCGTCTCGAACAGCACGTCGGCCGGGTCGTAGTCGTAACGATCGGCAAAGAAATAGTGGTGATCGGCGACAGTCGTCGCCCCCGACAGCGCCAGTTCGGCCAAGCCGACCCGCGCCGCGGTTCGCAAGGTCGGCTCGTCGATATGTTGCCAATAGCTGTAGGGCACGACGCGCAGCCACTCGGCCAGAGCCGCGTTCACACCAGCGGGCACCGCCTTGAGCACGCTTTGAAACAGATGGTGATGGGTGTTGACCAGGCCGGGGGTGACCACCGCGTCGCGCGCGTCGATCACGGTTTCGCCCGGCACCGGCTGGACGTCGCCGATGGCGTCGATTTTGCCGTCGACGACGCGCAGGTTGCCGTCGGTCCGCGCGTCGTCGCCGGTACGGCCGGTCAGAATGGCTTCGGCATTGGTGATGATGAAACTGGTCATGGTTGCCGTTTCGGTAGACTCCAGGGAAAGAATACACGCTGTGCCAGCACCACCGACTGGAACAGCATCAACGATATGAACACAAGCAGGCCAAGCCCGGCCCAAGCCTGTGGCAGTTTGAAGAAAGATGTCGAGAACTGGATGAAGTAGCCGATGCCTTTTTCCGCGGCGACGAACTCGGCAACCACCGCGCCAATCACCGCCAGCGTGATCGAAATCTTCAGCCCCGAAAAGATGTAGGGCACTGCGTAGGGAATCCGGATCTGCGTGAACTCCCGCGACACCGGTGCACGCAGACTGCGCGACAATTCGATCAGTTCCGGCGGCGTCGCCATCAACCCGGTGGTCATCGACACCACCAGCGGAAAGAAGGCGATCAGAAAGGTAATGACAATGCGCGGCGCGTCACCGGAGCCGAGGACAACGATGATGATCGGGGCAATCGCCACCACCGGCGTGGATTGAATCACCACCAGCAACGGATAAAGGCAGGCCGACAAAATGCGGGAGCGGGTGAGGCCGATCGCGATCGGCAGCGCCACCAGGATGGAAACGGCAAAGCCAATCAGCGCCACGCGCAACGTCGCCCAAATATGCTCGATCCAACGGCCCGCGGTAACGGCCTCGAACCCGCCGGCAATCCGCGTCGGCGCCGGCAGCACAAAGGACGGGATCGCGAAGGCACGGGCCGCCGCCTCCCAGACGATCAGGATCGCCGCGAAGGTGGCGACGGGCAGCACACCCGGCGTCGCAGCCGCGGCCCGCAGCCAGTTGTGCGGCGGCTGCGCGGCCGGCGCGGCACCGTCGTCAGGCGGCGCGCTTGAGGAGATGAGCGCGGAGGTGTCCTGCGAACTCATGCATGTCCTTCGATTGGGTGGTGACAATGTTGCGCGGCCGCGGCAACGGCACCGGCAAGTCGCGCACGACGTGGCCCGGCCGTTCGCTCATGACAATCACCCGGTCGGCGAGCAGTACCGCCTCGTTGATCGAATGGGTGATGAACAACACCGTCTTTGGCCGCGCCTGCCAGATGCGCAGCAGCTCGAAGCCCATTTCCTCGCGGGTCAGGGCGTCGAGCGCGGAAAACGGCTCGTCCATCAACAGGATGTCCGGGTCGAGCAACAACGCGCGCGCGATGCCGACACGTTGTTGCATGCCGCCGGACAGTTCCGCCGGCAGCCGCTTGTCAAAACCCTCGAGGCCGACCGTTGCCAGGATCTCCCGCGCCTCCTCCCGCTCGGTACGGCTGACGCGTCCATGGCGGTGGCGGATCGGGAACACCACATTGTCCTCGACGCTGGCCCAGGGCAGCAGGGTCGGTTTCTGAAAAACGATCCCGACATCGTCGCGTGGTTCGGTCACCGGCCGGCCGAACACGCGCACCTCGCCGGTCGTTGGTTGCAGCAGGCCGGCGGTCAGCCGCAGCAGCGTAGACTTGCCGCAGCCGGACGGACCCAGCACCGCAACGAACTCATGACGCCGAACCGCCATGTCGACGCCGCGCAGCGCCTCCACCGCGCCGGCCGCGGCCGCAAAGACCTGGCCGACGGCGGTGAATCGCAACGCGTCCGGCGCGGTGCCGGTCACGCCGGTGATCCTGCTCAGCTTTCCGGTGTCAGGAAACTGCGGTCGACGACTGTCTCGGGGTCGAGGCTCGCCGGGTCCAGGCCCTGCGCTGCGGACACCCGCTCCCAGGTTGCTGCGAGCCGGCCGGGCTCGAACACGCCGAGGCCATCGGCCTCCGTCACGTCGTTGAATACCAGTTCCATGGCATCGTTTACCGAGCCTTCGACGTCTTCAGCCTCCAACTCCGGCACCATGGCGGTCACGGCCAGCGCCGCGTCCGTCCGGTTTTCCTTGATGAAGTCCAGCGACTTTTTGAAGGCGACCAGGAAGCGCTTGGCGACATCCGGCCGTTCGCTCAGAAACTTGTCGGAGGCGACCAGCGAGGCGGAGTACATGTCGAGACCGGCAGTCGACCACGGCAGGATCGTGATGTCCTTACCCGCCTCCTTGGCCTGATTGGTGTAGCGGGTGACGTCGGTAACCCAGGCGATGATGGCGTCGGTTGCACCTGTCATCAGCATCGGGCCGAGCGCACCGGGATCGGCCTTGGTCAGCTCGATATCGTCCTCTGTCAGGCCGAGATCCGACAGCACCAAGGGCAGATAGACGTTCGAGGAGGTGAAGGGTGAGGTAGCGATCTTCCGGCCTTTGACGTCGGCGATCTCGGTGATCTCGGTGCCGTCGACCGTGTAGAAGGCGTGCGGCCCCTTGTTGAAGATCGACATCACCGCCGTCACCGGCACGCCTTCCGTGGCCCGGGCGGCCATCAGCGCGCCAAGCCCGGCGGAGCCGATGTCGGAGGAACCGGTGGCAATCTTGGTGATAGCTTCGGACGAACCGCGGCCCGGCTCGATGGAGATTTCGATGCCGGCCTCTTCGCAGAAGCCTTGCTGCACGCAGACATAGATGGGCGATTTATCGCCGCCCGGCAGCCAGTCGAGTTGATAGACGACCTCGTCCGCCGCCAGGGCAGCGTTGCCCGTCAGCAAGGCGGTTGCCAGGGCGGGGAAGATCAGCGTTTTTTTCATGCTTGAGCCTTTCCTGTGCGTGCATTTGGGCTGGCGCCGTGGCGCCGCCGGTTTCGTTGCGTGCGGTCCTGTTGGGCAGAAGGCAGCATCAGCCGCTCCGTCTTCGGTTCGGTCGTGCTGAGCAATGTCCCCGGGCGCCATATCGCGACCCTGACCGCTTCTACTCGGTCCGGTTTTTGCAGGTTCCGTGCCAATGACGGACAAACAGGGGTTTCAGGGTTTGGCAGGCCGCCCGATGCGCCGGGCGATGGCGATTTCTTCGGCAGGCCTGCCCAAGCTTTGAGCGGTGAGGGATATCGAATGAACATCAGTCATGAGACGGATCTAAAGCTGTTGCGGCGGTCCATCGCCCTAGCGGCATTGTCTCGGGAGAACGGCGATCATCCGTTCGGGGCACTGTTGGCGGATGCCGACGGCAATGTGCTGCTGGAAGAAACCAACAGCTGCGGGCGGGAAGGGGACCGCACCGGCCACGCGGAGCGCAACCTGATGACCGCGGCGTCGAAGCGGTACGACCAGCGCTTCCTGGCGACCTGCACCATGTACACCAGCGCCGAGCCCTGCGCGATGTGCGCCGCCGCCGTCTATTGGGCGGGCGTCGGCCGCGTGGTGCACGGCATGAGTGAGCGGGCGCTCAAGGCGTTGACGGGCGACGACCCGGAAAACCCAACCCTGGATTTGCCATGCCGCGAGGTGTTTGCCGCGGGACAGCGGGAGGTGATTGTTGTGGGTCCGCTGTTGGAGGCGGAATCGGCCGTCGTCCATGAAGGTTTCTGGACTCATCAATAGGGAGGCGCCACGGTGATACCGGTACTCGACTACGAAGAGTTCAGGCACGGCGACAGGGCCGGCTTCGTCAAGGCGTTTGGCAAGGCGTGCCGGGACACCGGCTTCCTGGTGCTGACCGGGCATGGCATTGCGTCGACCCAGGTCAACGGCCTGTTCGATCAGGCCCGGGCGTTCTTCGCCATGCCCCAGGACGCAAAGGATCGGCTCTCGATCAACCAATCACCGCATAACCGTGGCTACGCACGTGCGGGCGACGAAAGCCTGGACGAGAAGAGCGGCGTGTTTGACGTCAAGGAAGCATACAATATCGGCCTGGACTTTGCGCCGGACGACCCGCGTATCCTCGCAGGGGAGCCCTACCGCGGCGTCAACCTATGGCCGGACCTGCCGGCGTTCCGCGACACGCTGCTGTCCTACTTCGATGCGGTGCTGGCACTCGGCGTTGATCTCCACCGCGCGATTGCCCTTGATCTCGGTTTGCCGGAAACCTGGTTCGCGCCTCATTTCGAAGTGCCGATCGCCACGCTGCGGCTGTTGCGCTATCCGGCCGCCGCGGCGGCGCCCGGTTCGATCGGCGCGGGCGCGCACTCGGACTACGGTTCGGTCACGCTGCTGATGACGGATGGCGTGCCCGGCCTGCAGGTCAAACCCCGCGGCGGCGACTGGATGGACGTGCCACAAGTGCCCGGCGGCTTTGTCATGAACATCGGCGACATGCTGATGCGCTGGACCAACGACACCTATGTCTCGACGCCCCATCGCGTCGTGCGTCCACCGCAAGAACGCTATTCCGCCGCCTTCTTCCTGGAACCAAAACCCGACACCGTCGTTTCGGCACTGCCTGGCTTCGAAACCGAGGCAAAGTATCCGCCAATCACCAGCGCCACCTACCTGACCCAGCGCCTCAAGGCGACCTACGCCCAGAAGTAGACTACCTCGGACGCGATCGAGGGCCGAGGCTGGCAGCTAGATGATCGCGCATGGCCGCCCAAGAGCGCGCGTCGGCGGCACGATCGTAGACGATGCCGCGCTCGGGGAAGTTTGCGCCTTCAAAGGTGAAGGCGTGCTTCGCATGGCCATAGGCATGGAGTTGCCAGTCGGCGCCCGCCGCCGTGAGTTCCTGGGTGATCGCCAGCAAGTCCGACGTCGGCGCAACTGGATCATCCCACCCATGCAGCAGCAGGACACTCGCAGCGATCCGCAACGGCGCGTCGCGACTAGGCGCTTGTAGCCCACCGTGAAAGCTCACCACCGCCCGCAGATTTGGTGGATCCGCACGCGCGAGATCGAGCGCACAGAGCCCGCCAAAGCAGTACCCCACGGCGGCCATCCGGCTGTTGTCCACGCCGGAAAACCGGCCCGCCGCCACGTAGCCCGCAAGCAGTCGCTGGCGTAGCAGGTCGCGGTCTTCCATGAGCGGCGTCATCAGGTGCGCGTTGTCGCCTAGTGGGTCACCGCGAACGCCCTTGCCGTAGAGATCGAGGGCGAAGCAGACGTAACCGAGCGCTGCATAACGCTCTGCCAGTCGTTTGGTGGGGTCGGTTAGCCCGCTCCAGTCATGGGCAAGCACCACACAAGCACGACTTGCTGCCGCTGGCGGCGGCGTGACGACATAACCTTCGAAGACCGTCGCGTCATCCAAGTATTCGACATTTTGTTTACGAAGGTCGTGATCGCCTTTGTCCGACATGCACCCATTCTCCCGTCCAAGGCTGACGTCGCCATGATGCGCGCGGTGACGGGCCGTGTATTGAACGAATGGGACAGATGCGCTCAGAGATAAAAGGCCGGTTCGGCCGCCACCGTGTTGGAAGAAAAGTAAGCCGCCATTGGGGACGGCGCATCGTCCTGATAGGCACCCGGTGTGATGCCCAACCGGCGGCGCCAGTTCCGGATCTGATGCGGTTGGTCACTAAAGCCTGAAACGGAATCGTCGTTCCCTGTTTGGGCACTGCGTAAGCTTCTTTGAAGCCGTTCTAAATCCGCCAACTCTTTTGGCCCGACGCCAAAATGACGGTGACACCACCTCTGAAGTTGGCGGCGATCCGTATCCGCTGCTTCGGCCGCGGTTGCAACAGACCCGCCACTGCGCAAAACGTCATGCGCTCTAGAGAGGCGTGCGCTCTCGGGCACGGGTTCGGAAGAGGCCAGCTTCTGAATCAACCACCGATCGAGTTCAGCGGCCACCCGCGCGGGCTCCAACGCGGCGCCAACCCAACGAGACAGTGCGCTAGCCTGCGCATCGCCCGTGATTGCCCCGAGATCAAGCAACCGATTGGCACCCCCAGCACCTGTACCCGGGAACAGGCGAACCAACCCGGCGATGGTCAGCATCGCCATGACGAAATACGTGTTCGACCAGGACTGCCAAGACCGGGGACGCGATTGCAGACCTAACAACGACACGTCCGGGACCAGGGAGCCATCTTCGGCTGCGTTGGGACGCCCCACGTTAACGGAGAGGACCGCAGCAGGAATCGGGCTTGTCCGGATCGGCCGACCCTGGTGTTGCCCCGGAATGTCCTCAACGAACCAATAGGAGTGAACGATCGAGGCCAGTGGGGGCGCCGGCGGAAGCGTCAGGAACATGCCCACTATGTGTGGTGCACCGAACCGTAAGACCACCCGGCGCGATCCGCCTCGTCAGCTAGCTATTCGGTGGCACCGATTGTCTGGCTCCACAAATTCTGCCTGCCGATAACCCTGCAGGTAAAGCAGCGCCGTCATATCACCATGGTCGATCCGCGTGCTGGCCGCGTTGGCCACCGCTGGCTTCGCGTGGAACGCCACGCCGGTGCCGGCGGCTTTCAGCATGCCCAGGTCGTTGGCGCCGTCGCCAACGGCCAGCGTGTCGGCGACGGATACCTTGCACTTGCCGGCAAAACGCAGCAGCGCGTCAACTTTGCCGTCACGGTTGAGGATCGGCAGTTTCAGGTAGCCGGTCAGCTTGCCGTCTTCGACCACCAGGTCGTTGCCTTCGTGGAAGTCGAAGCCGAGCTGCCTGGCGACCCGTTCGATGAACAGCAGGAAACCACCGGAGGCGAGGGCGGTCACCGCGCCGTTCGCCCGCATGGTGGCGACCAACACGTCGGCACCCGGGGTGATCTCGACCCGTTCCGCCACTTCTTCGAACAGGCTGAGCGGCAGGCCGCGCATCAGCGCCACCCGTTCCCTAAGGGCCGCGCGGAACTCCAACTCGCCCGCCATCGCTCGGGCGGTGATGGCGGCGACCTGGTCCTTCAGGCCCGCGAGGGCCGCCACTTCGTCCAGCGTTTCGCTGGTGACGATGGTGGAGTCCATATCGGCGATCAGCAGATGCTTGCGCCGGCCCGCTTGCTGCCGCACGACGACGTCGACCGGCGCTCCGTCCAGCGCGGTTCGGGCCGCGGTTTCGGCTGCCGCGGCGTCCAAGCTGGAGAAAGGGATGTCCGCCGCGATCGTCTCTGCTAGCCAAGCCGGGTCGCGGCAGGTGGCCCCGCCCTCCGCCAGGGCAGCCGCGGCCCTCTCGACAGTCGGGTCATCCAGAGCGGGCGCCGCCGGGTCTGATATAAGCGTTGCAACATGATCCATCGGCTACCCCCGGAGCGGCACGGCTGGGTGATCGCAGGTCCCACCGCCAGTGGCAAGTCGGATCTGGCGATGGCCCTGGCGGA
>JANQOE010000058.1 GCA_028279245.1 Alphaproteobacteria bacterium | reverse complement strand
TCCAATTCGGCTGGGCCGACAGGGTCAGGCCCGACCCGATCGCCGCGTTGACCTCATTGTCGACCAGGCCGTTGGCCCAGCCATTGTTCCGCAGCAGGTCCCGCGACCGCGCGACCAACTGGTCGCGGTCGTGGATGATCTCCGAATCCGCCGACGCCAGATTGGCAACCCAGGACACCAGTTCCGGCCCCCACCGGTCAGCGCCGCGAAAGGCGTTGCCGCTGAACCCGAACGCCCCCTGTCGACCGGCGGGCCGCAGGGGCTGTCCGCTTGGAGTCACGAGCGCCGGGACCGCCGTCATCAGAACACCACCCCGAACGATCGGCGGCTCACGGTCTGGCCGAGCTCGCGCTTCAGTTCGCGGATGCGCCGACGGATCATCGGCAGATTGGTCCGGTTAACCGTGACGCTGTACCCATCATACGAGACCGTCGTGGCCACCTCGCCCGCGATGTAGTCGTCATAGGCTTTCTCCAGTTTGGCCAGCGTGGCCTCCTTGGCCGCAATCTGCTCCGCCGTCAGCGCCACACTCATCCCCCTCGGTTCAACCGTCGCGCCCGCTCGCGGGCCAGTTGGGCGAAGTCCGCCTTGCCGCGGCCGCTCTCCTCGTCGTGCGGCACAAAGGCCGCCTCCTCGCCAGCGTCGATCGTCTCCAGCGCCTCGCTGTGCTCGATCGGCACAACCAGCGCGTTCTTGTCATGGATCTCCGCCCAGGATGGCGGCCGTTCCCAGTTGATGCCGCGCAGGCCCCAGATCTCCGCGCCGATCTGTGTCAGACCCATCAGATCCAGCATCTCGTTGCGGGCCGTCCCGGTCTTCTTCCAGGCGCCCGTCTTGTCCCGTTCCTCGGCCCCGAACTGATCCATGATCGGCTGGGTCTCGGCCGGCCGCCGTGTCTTCTCGTCGAACTCGACGAACTGGCGCGGGATGTGGACATAGTCCGGACCCGGCTCCGTCGTCCGTAGCTGACCCGCCGCCGTGTCCTTGAACAGGTTCGGGTTGAAGCTTGCCACCGGCACGTTGCCGCCCGCCGACGCCTTCCGGTCCTTCCGCTGCGACCCCGGATAGGTGATCGACAGGCGCTTCGCCTGCCGTCCCGACAGGCCGCGCGTCAGCAGGATCGTGAACAGATCGTACTTTTCCCGGCTAACACCGTGCCGCTTCACGATGCGCTGGTCCCGCCAGGACAGCCAGGCCTTGTAGGCTCTATCGGTCACACCCGGCTCGCCCTGGCTATCAATCGTCACGCACCGGGGCCGCATGCCCCGCGTCGGATCGTCCTGAAGCGGATAGATCCGGTTGAACACCGGTTCGATCAGCAGATCCCAATCCGACTGGCGCCGCGATGGGTCGACCGGCCGCATGCCGCCCGGTTCGTCCGGCTCCGGCGCCTGGAACACCATGAACCGATCGATGATCGCGCTCTCACCGCCGACGCCATACCCGCGCGCTTTGACCTCGAAGCGGCCTTTCTGGACGTCCACCCCGATCATGATGAACCGCACCCAGTCCGGCACGACCCGCCACGCCGACGTCGAAACCGCCGCCCGCTCGATCAACGCCTCGACGTCAATCGCGACCTCACCTTTCGGCCGCTCATAGATGAAGCCCCATTGCTTCACGACGACCTGGCGCAGCGTGCTCTCGTCTGCATCCATGTTCGTCATGGCGAAGCGACGCTCCGCCCGAACCCGGTCGGCAGCCAACTTGCCGATGCCGCCGCGGGCAATCGTCGACATCGCACCGACGACCCAGAACCCGGCAATCGGGTTAGGCTTCAGATCGCCCGTGATCGTGCCATCGACGTCGATCGTCTGACCCTCGCCGACCCAATGGGCCACCTGGTTCATGCCGTACCTAGCGCCGTCCTCGATCAGGGTGCCACAGCACGGGCAAAGTAACCGGGCCATGTCAGCGATTTCGTCAAGCGGCGCGGCCTCCTCGTAATGGATCGCCATGTAACGATCGGCCATCGGGTTGGGCGAGGAATACCCATTGCAGTGCGGGCATCCCCACCACCACAGCCGACGGTCCGAGATCGCGTAGTACGACATGATCCCGCGTGTCCAATCCCGGTCCGGCCGCATGCCGGTGGCCAGGTCCGGGTGGCTGCAGAAATACTGGTGCGCACCGCTGCCGAACGTGATGCTCCTGACATCCGTCAGCGTCTTCACGTCGCCCATGCTCGGGTCCATCGCGTCGACTTCGTCAACCACGATCCGGGGCGCCTTCTTACTGATCAGATTGTTGTAGTTCGCCGCCAGGAACTGCGCCGTCATCGCTCGGAAGCGCTTGAACCCGAGACTGTCGTCAACTGGCCTTAGTCCTTTCCGGGCCAGCAGAACCTCGTGGTTGTCGATGAACGGGTTGATGACCTCCTTCACGTAGGCGGCAACCGCATCGTCGGTCTGCATGTACCAGAGGAAGCTGGCCGGATCGGTCGCGATGGACTGTCCAAGCCAGTTCTCACCAATCGCGGTCTTGCCACACTGCCCCGGCCCCGCGAGGATCGTTGCGTTATGCAGCCGGCTGGTCAACGTGCGCATGGGCTCGTTGAGGTACGGCAGCATTTTCGGGTCCCAGCGACCGACATATCCGCCGCCGGCATTCGCCAGGTAGCGGTTCTCAGCGGCCCAGGCATCGACCGGCTGCTGTTCGGCCGGCAGAAGCGCCTGCAGCCCCGCCAGCACAACCTCGACCGGATTGGCGAAGTTGCCTTCGATCAACCGAACATGGCCTTTTGCTCGGGCCCAGGCCGATCCCTGAACTTCTTCTCAAGCGACTTAAACTGCTTGATGCGCCATTCATCGAACCAGGCCTTTAGGTGCGGCTCGATGGTCGCCGGCAGGTTGAACGTGCGGACGACGTCGGCAGGCGCTTGATCGAGCGCCTGACCAAGGTCCGTCAGCATCTCGGCAACCAGCGCCGTCACGCCGGGTGCCATGACCAGCAAGCCGTCCTCTTGGGCCAGCTTGCGCTTTTCACGTACCACACGCAGCGCCGCCCACTCGGTTTGCGGCGATAACGCCTTCGGTCCCTCGCTGCCGTCCTCGAACATGCCCGGTTGAAAGGCATTTAACGCTTCGGCACGCGCCTCATCCTCCTTGCGGCGGGCCGTCAGTTGCTGGCGCTCGTACTCCGCCACGGCGACCGGATCGAAAACCCACGGCACCCCCTTGTCGCCCTTCTGCTGAACCGGAAAGTCAGGTTCGGATTTGAGACGCTGGCGGAGCGTGGGCAAAGAGCAGCCAAGCATGCCCGCGACCTCACCCATGTTCATCGTCGGCGCTTGATCCGCCATCACTCTCCCATCAGAAACACAAGCAGAAACAGCAAGTTAGATTTTTAGTCACAGACTCCGACAAACCGGGGCGCGAAATACCCACGGGGGATTTGGGTGCTGGGAAGGACCCGTTGGCCCTCGCCCAGCCCCCAGCCGGGGTCGCAACCCGCTAGCGGCGTCTTGAGCGGCGTTCGGCGGAGCGAAGGGCGTCGCGCAGGGCCGCGATAAAGTGTTCCGGGTGGCGTTCGAACACGGTCTGCGCGACCCTGTCCTGCCACATGTAGCGGCGGCGCACCGCCTGGCGCCGATCGAAGGCGACGAGCAGTTTCCGCCTTGGGTTCCGGCGCCCCCCCGCCCTCTGCCAGATCCCATCGACGCCGTTGACGCGCCCGGCGAAGGTGTTCGGCCGCACCAGCAAGCGCCGCACCGTGCCGCGCGTGAGGTTGCCATAGCGGTTGACCCGCTGATTGACCGGCCGCGCCACCCGCTCGCCCCCAGCCGTGCCAGGCTGACGCAGTCCGAAGACGTAGGGCGACAGATACTGCCCCTGTTGCGGCATCACGAAGACAGTGGCGATCTGCTCCGCCTTGGTCGCCGGCGTGTAGCGAATGCCCCGCCGGGTCCATGGCGTCGGCTGGCGAAAGACTTCGTCCAGCCCTTCCCGCTCCACCGTCGCGGCGTCGCGCGCGGTGAACGTCAGCGCCTTGGCCGAGGCAAACGGCACTTCCCGCCGTTCCAGCTGATGCCAAAAGCGCACCACGCGGTCGATGTTGTCGACCACGTCGATCTCGATCACATGAAGCCCTCCCCTCACGGACCCAGGCCCAACGAAAATGCCCGCCGCGGCGGGGTGCCGGGCGGGCATGATTCGTGAACATGCCAAGTGTCACCAACTTCAGTTTAAACTGTCAAGCGAATAGCCATCCTTGGCGAAAGGCTGCACCAGGAGTGCCCGCTCGCTGAGGCATCGAATTCGCCAAGAACCACACTGCCGACCAACGATGTCCACGCGCGCCGAAGAGAGAACTAAGCGACTTGCAGGCACGAAGGATGCTGCGCGTGCGCTCGTTGAAGACCTAGAGCATATGCGAGATGTCGTCGACCAGCAGGGAGAGTCGGCCGCCGCAATTCGGCGCATAAGCGTCCTACTGCGGAGGATACTCTTCGAGGATTTGGGTCCGGTTGCTAGACCAAGAATCGGCAGGTTCACGTTAACTGCGCCGGACAACCGATCGGTCTACAATCACAAGTTCAGTCCGCCGGCCCTATTCGTCAGCGGTCGCGTCCGTGTTTTTGGCTGGTATGGTAGCTACGATCACTGGCTGGTTCCGAACAAACGAAACGTGAAGCTCTCGGCCCCCGATCCTGCCGCATTGAACAATACGGTCAGCTACAACCTTGGCAAGTTCAATAGCCAGCACGTGCTAGCGATCGATCGCCAGTGGATATCGAGACGAGCGGCAATTCTCTACGTCGCCAATAAGGGATCTGGCGCCCATTCCGGCGACCTGGAGACGCATGAACACGACCTGATTCACCACCTCAGGACACGAAACCGGTTCTTGTTCGACAAGCCAGGCAAGATGACGGTGCAGGTAAACCGCTCTCCGCAGAGCTCAGATAACGAAGAGTTTGAATGGTCCGACAAGGCAATCGATCCGGTCCTGATCGAGGTGCTGGCCTCGGCCAAGTTTCTTGTCGACTCACCCGATATACAACGCCTCGAAGAGGTGATCAGAAACGAGCAGTTATCAGAGCCTCTTCCTTCCGACAACTGAGTGAGCATCCCGCCCCACCCCGAAATACCCCGCCATCACCGACAGTGCTCCGTTCACCAGCCCACAGGCAACCATTTGGTTCAGCGGCCGGTCCTTAGCGAAGCGCATCGTCTTGCAGAACTCCTTGATCGAGCGCTCCTGCCCCACCACGATCCAGGCCGCCTCCACACTTGGCGACCCGATGCCCCCCATCCGGTCAAGTACGGCCCACACTTCATCGCGGGCGGCGATCATGGCGTGGGACGGGTCCGTCCACGCCCCGCCAGGCGGGCGCAGCAGGTCCGCCGCACGCAACGGCTCGAACCGCGCAACGGCGAACAGGCGCGCAAACTGCACCCCCGCCTCGTACTGCACCGGCGTGATCGTCCCCCGCGCCAGCATGGCGTCAAGCGGCGTGCGCCGCTTCGCAATCGGCGCCCCGACGCTCCCTTTAGCGTCGCTCATCTGATGGTCGACCGGCCCCAACGCCGGAGCCCCAAGCACGATGTGGATGGGGCTCCGGCG
>JANQOE010000052.1 GCA_028279245.1 Alphaproteobacteria bacterium | reverse complement strand
CCAGATTCTTGGTCCGTCCGGCCTTCACCCGCGGCGCGTCCGCGGGCATGACGATCGTCGCCCGGGTCTCCCTGATCGCCGCGGCGGCGGCGACAGCCTGCGCATGATTGCCGGAGGAGTAGGCGACCACGCCAGCCTTTAGCTCGTCGGCCGAAAGCTGGGCGATCCGGTTGAAGGCACCGCGAAACTTAAAGGATCCCGTGCGTTGCAGGTTCTCCAGCTTCAGCAGGACCCGGCCGTCGACCTGGGAATTCAGGTCGAAGGTCTCGTGCAAAGGGGTCCTGACCGCATGCCCGGCAAGCCGGTGCGCCGCCGCCTCGACATCCGTTGAAGTGGTGCGTTTGGGTTCCACGAGATTCCAGAAAAAGCAGGGTCCGAAAAACGACTCAATCAAACGCGTGACGCGCGTAAGTATTTGATGATAGAAACTTTATCTATCAAGTGCGTCAGCACGAACCTCTCTCTCAAGGCCCCGCCAAATGGCGGGGCTTTCTCGTTTGCGCCCCTGAGAACAGATCTTAGGGAGGCGTACAATAGACGGGATGTTCAACCAAACTTAACCAGTACCACCCTACTTTCGGGCTAGTTTTGGCACGTTTGGATCAAACCCGAAAGCGGATGAAAAACACGCTCGAGCGATCAATCCGCCGGTGGTTGAGGAACAAGTCGTCGCAAGGCCTGTTGGTTTCTGCCGCAGTTGCGGTCCTGGTGGGAACGGGTACCGCCGTGTCCGGACTCGGCGACCTGCTCGACCAGTTCACGCAAGAGTGGTCGATATGGTCGTTTTTGCTGGGCTTTGTGGGTGGTGTCGTTTGTCTTTCAGTCACCGTCGCCCGGCAGCGTGCGAGGCAGAGCAGGTTGAGCAAGGAAGCGGTGTGCGTGCACCGGCGGAGCGAGCGCTTCTTCCGTACGCTTATCGATGCCATTCCCGTACTGATTGCGTTCGTCGACACTGGGGGCCGTTATCGCATCAGTAACCGGGGCCACAGCAAATGGTTCGGCAAGACGCCTGACGAAATGGTCGGTCAATCGGTCCGCGGCCTGATGGGTGGCCGCATGTACGAAGCCAACCGCCGCCACATCCAGGCGGCGCTATCTGGCAAACGGGTCACTTTCGAGGGGCCGTTACAGAAAGCAAATGGCGACCTCCGATATGCAGAACGGTCGTATATCCCCAGCATAGGTGAGGATGGTGCAGTCGAGGGCTATTTTGTCTGCGTGAAGGATATAACCGAACGCAAGCAGCGCGAAGAAGCGATCCTGCAGACCAAGCGTGAGATCAGCGATATCTTTGAGGCCCTGCAAGAGGGATTTGCCTTGTTCGACGAGGAAGATCGGCTCGTCGTCAGCAATCAGAACTATGCCCGCTTCTTTCCATCGATTGCCGAACTTATCCAGCCCGGCGCGAAGTTCGAAGACCTGATCCACGCTGCCGCGGATCGAGGCCAGAATGTCGATGCGCTCCGCTCCCGGGAGGAGTGGATCGAGAAACGGATGGCCGCGCACAAGCGACCCGGAAGCGGTTTCGAGCATCGCTTTTCCGACGGACGCGCCATCTGGGTCGAAGAGCAGAAGACCGGCGACGGCAAGACCCTGGCGACCTACGTGGACATCACCAGGATCAGACAACGCGAATCCGAGCTACACCAGGCGCGAAACAAAGCCCAGTTGGCCGAGGCCGCGAAGAGCCAGTTCCTGGGGAACGTCAACCACGAACTGCGCACCCCGCTGAACGCGATCCTGGGCTTCTCCGAGATTATCTCGCAACAGGTCTTCGGACCCGTTGAATCTCACTACGTCTCTTATGCCAACGACATAAACCTCTCCGGCGCGCACCTATTGGAGATCATCAACAACTTGCTTGATCTCTCCAAGCTCGAATCCGGCGACTTGGTGCTCTCGGAAAGCGAGATTGACGTCAGCGACGTGCTGCATGCGACGCGGCGATTGCTCTCTTTGGAGACCAATAAACACGGTATCAACGTCTCGATCCGCGTGCCCTCGGGGATGAGTCGGCTGTGGGCGGACCCGGCTCGATTGAAGCAGCTCTTGATGAATCTGATGACCTGCGCGGTTAAATACACACCTTCGGGCGGATCGGTGGAGTTGAGCGCCGCGGTCGACGAGGAGCAAAAGGTGACCCTCCGTGTCACCGACGATGGCGCCGGCATGAGCGAGCAGGAGATTGCGGTCGCCCTGGAACCGTTCGGTCACGTCGATAGAAGCTACACGCGCGACCATCAGGGGACGTATCTGGGTCTCCCGCTCGCCAAATCGCTCATCGAACTGCACGGGGGTAAACTTACCGTGGAGAGCACCAAAGGCATGGGTACGACGATGATTGTGACCATGCCGGCGGAGCGCACCCGGCCCCGGCCCGAAGCACTGCCCGCCGCCGCGTTGGCCGAAGCTGACGACCAGATTTCCGCTCGACCTAAGGCGCAGTCGAGGACGTAGACGCAGCGGCCGCGTCTGGCGACGCCGGTTTTCTCGCGTCTGCAGAAACGCGAGGGCCAAGGTCCAACTCACCCAGGCGAGTCATCACGTGGGCGGCCAGCGCCGCATACTCGCGTCGCGCCGGCGACCGCTTCTCCAGGTCGGCAACAGTGCTGCCCCGTTCGGCGGCATCGCGGAACAGCACGCGCTCGCGCATCGTTGGCCCAACCACAAACCCCATCGCCTCCAGGCCGCTGGCCAGCCGCTTGCCGCGCGACGTCCGGTCGTCGATCCGGCTGGGGACAACGCTCAACAGCGGTTCCTGACCGCCGCGCAGGTTGCGGGCGTCACTGACCGTTTCAACGGCCGCCCGCGCGGCCCACAGATCGATCGGCGACGCGGTAATCGGGATGACGATCAGATTGCCCGCCAGCGCCACCGCCAGACTCGTTTTCGCCAACGACGGCGGCAGATCGACAATGACCAGATCCGTGTCATCATCGATTGTCTGCTCGACAGTGCGGACAAAACTGGAAACCGTGGTGATCTTTGCCGCCGCGACCGGAAAGCGGTTGCGCCAGCGGCGCTGCTGTGTCCATTCCGTCGCGCTGCCCTGCGGGTCGGCGTCCAGTAACAACAGGTTTCGGCCCGCAGCGGCGAATGTCGCGGCCAGATTGATGGCGATTGTCGTTTTGCCGACACCGCCTTTCCGATTGGCCACACCGACTGTCGCGACGCCTGCCGGCATGCGCTGCCGTTGGCGATGCAGCGCGCGCAGAATCGCATGCCGTTCGGCGTACTGAAAATCTTGGCTCTGACGAAATACGCTCAATGTGCGACGAGCCTCGGAATCAACGGACGCCAAACAACCGGGTGAGTGCCGGCGCACCCACTCCAACCCGTTCATCAAAACATGCTTACGGATTCGGGAGACCACCACTCCCGGCGACATCCTGTATTCACATCATAACGGGAAGTCAACAAACCCCCGGGCAGTCGAGAGACAACAAAACACTTGCCCTGGGCAATTTCGAGTCGGTATCGCGCCGCCCGTTTCAGCGGGGCGCAGTCGTCCGCTTCGTCGCGGAAACCTAGCGGATCGCCAACTCCGACTGCCTGTCGAAGATGTGCATGTTTTCGAGATTGACCGCGAAGGGCGCTTGCGATCCCACTGCCGGTTCCGTCCGTCCTTTGGCCGTTGCCGTCAGTTCCTGGCCGGCCACATCGATCGACACCAGCGTTTCAGAGCCCAATGGTTCGACCACGCCGATGTTGCCGGTTATCGTCCAGGCGCCGTTGCTCGGCCCTTCCGCCAGGGTCAGGTCTTCCGGCCGAATGCCGAGCACGACCTCGCTGCCGGCCGCAAGCCGCGACGACTGACCGGTGGTTAACGGCACGGTCAGTCCGTCGCTGATTCGTATTTGCAAACCATCAGCAGCGGCCTCCGCGCGGCCCGTCATCATGTTCATTGTCGGGCTGCCGATGAAGCCGGCGACGAAGGTATTGGCCGGGCTGTGATACACCTCGCGCGGCGCGCCAACCTGCTGGATCACACCATCCCGCATGATGACGATCCGGTCGGCCATGGTCATGGCCTCGATCTGGTCATGGGTGACGTAGATGACGGTGGTCTGCACCTTTTGGTGCAGTTTCTTGATCTCGGTCCGCATCTGGTGACGCAGCTTCGCATCCAAATTGGACAGCGGCTCGTCGAACAGAAAGACTTGCGGGTCGCGGACAATCGCCCGGCCCATCGCCACCCGCTGCCGTTGCCCGCCGGAGAGCTGCGCCGGTTTACGCTCCAGCAGATCTTCCAGGCCGAGAATGCGCGCCGCTTCCTCAACCCGCTGCTGCACCTCTTCCTTCGGCAGCTTCGCCGCGCGCAGGCCGAAGGAGATGTTCCGAAACACGCTCATATGCGGATAGAGCGCGTAGTTCTGAAACACCATCGCGATGTTGCGGTTCTTCGGCTCGACATTGTTGACGAGCCGTTCGCCGATAAAGATCTCGCCGCCGGTGATCGATTCCAACCCGGCGATCATCCGCAACATGGTCGACTTGCCGCAGCCCGACGGCCCGACCAGCACGACGAATTCGTTGTGCGCCACATCCAGGTTCAGCCCGTGGATGACCTCGACCTTGCCGTAGGCCTTCTGCACATTGCGGATAGAGACGTTTGCCACGATGGTTAGTCCTGGTTGCCGGCGGCGCGAACAAGGTCGTGGGTGGCGGACCGTAGCAGCGCTGCGCTCTTGGTCTGTTGTGTTGCCGCGGTCGCGCGCGCGGCCGTCCTTGCCGCGAGTTGGTCGCTGTAGCGGCCGAGACTGGCGGCCAGCGCCTTTGGTCCCGGCCCACCGAGCCGTTCCCGTACCTCAATGAAGTATTCTGGGGTAACCGCCCGGCGGAAGTCGGCGTCGGTGAGGGTCGGCTGCCGGCCCATGACCTCCGCGAACGCATCCGCGAACGCCGTGAAATCGACGGTCGCCAGCGACGCACCGTCAGAGGTCACGCGCTTTGACAGGATGGCCGCCACTTCGTGGGCCTGCCGGAACGATATGCTTTCGCTGCGGACCAGGGTGTCGGCGAGTTCGGTGATGGTGATGCAAGCCGCATCGATATGCGCCCGAACCTTGTCTTCAGCCACCCGCGCCGCGCTGATAAAGCCGGCCAGCAACCGCAGCAGCCGGTCCGCCGCCTCGAAGGCTTGATAGCCGTTCGACTGCACCTCGCCTTCGGAATCGTTCATGTCGGTGAACGGCGTGTTGCGCATGGCATTGACGATCGTGTCGCAATGGCCGGCGCCCAGCGACGCAATCAGCCGCATATGCTCGACCGGGACCGGGTTACGCTTCTGCGGCATGATCGAGCTGATTTGCACATAGGCGTCCGGCACGTGCAAGTGACCGACTTCGAAACCGGTCCACTGATTGAGATCCTGCACGAACCGGCCGATGTTGATCAGCATCACTTTCAGCGCGCTGTACGTGCCGGTGATGTAATCGCACGCCGCGATACAGCCGTAGGAATTCTCCTGCACCGCCCCGAAACCGAGCAGTTCGGCTACCCGCGCCCGATCGATGTCGAACCCGGTCGTGGTGATCGCTGCCGCCCCCATGCTGCAGCGGTCGAGCGGGCCTTCCGCCGCCGCGAGCCGGTCGAAATCCCGCAGCAGCACTTCGACAAACGCGCCGAGATAGTGCCCCAGGGTCGACGGCTGCGCCGGCTGCCCGTGGGTGTAGGCAACGATGATGGTTTCGCGGTTTTCCTCGGCGACGCGCAGCAGCGTTTCGATCAACGCCGACAGGCGCGTGAGCAGCCCATCCAGCCGCTGCTTGAGCTGCAGCTTGAAGATGGTGTGGTCCATGTCGTTGCGGCTACGCCCGGTGTGCAGCTTGCCGGCCAGGTCGACACCGAGGCGGCCGACCAGTTCCTGCTCGACATAGAAGAACACGTCTTCGAAGGCGCCGGTGTAGGTGAGGCCGCCCGGATCGGTCTCAGCCTCGATCTTGTCCAACTCCGCCAGAATGGCGCCGATCTCTTCCCGGGTGCAGATGCCCTGTTCGGCCAGCATGATGCCGTGCGCCCGGTTGATGCGCATCAGGTCATCCCAGAAATGCGACTTGGCGACATCGAACAACGGCGCGAGGACCGTGTCCTTGTAGGTCGGCGCCGGAAAGGTGTTGATATCCTCCGGCATGTCTAGCCCTTGAGACCGGCGAGCATGACGCCGCGGATGATGAACTTCTGGAAGATGATGAACACCAGCAGCGTTGGTAGCGTCGCGACCGTTGCGCCGGTCATGATCAGCTCCCAATCGGTGGTGAACTCGCCGGAGAAGGCGGCAAACCCGACCGGGATGGTAAACAGCTCGGCGGAGTTGGTGACGATCAGCGGCCAGAGGAACGCCGTCCAGTTGCCGAGGAAGATAAAGATGGCCAACGCGGCGAGGGCAGGGGTCACCAGCGGCATGGCGATCTCCCACCAGATCTGAAACTCGTTCAGCCCGTCGATGCGCGCCGCGTCGAGGAAATCGTCCGGGATGGACTCGAAGAACTGGCGCATCAGAAACGTGCCGAAGCCGGTCATCAGGCCGGGGAACATGATACCCCAATAGGAATCCAGCCAGCCGAAATCCTTCGACATGATGAACCACGGGATCACCAGCATTTCGGTGGGGATCATCAGAGTCGACAGGATCGCGACAAAGACGATGGTGCGCCCGCGGAACTTGAACTTGCAAAGCGTGTAGCCGACCAGGCTATCGAAGAAGAGGACCGACACCGTCGTGATCGTCGCGATCAGCAGCGAGTTGAAGAACCAACGGACGAACTGCGTATCCTCGAACAGGAAAAAGTAGTTCTCGAGCGTCGGCTCACGCGGCCACAACGAGAGTTCGTAGATCTCGTTGTTGAACTTCAGCGACGTCGTGATCATGAAGACAAATGGCAGCACCATAACAATGCCGCCCAGCAACAGGATCGTCCAAATGACCACCTGCCGCGGCGTGATCCGCCAGTTGGACCAGAAGGCAGTGATGCCGGCGTAAGGAGCCTCGATCGTCTGCGCCGTCATTTTTGCCTCAGATACCAAAGCTGCAGCAACGTGATGAACAGCAGCATCAGGAACAGGATCACCGTCTGCGCGGTGGCGTAACCCATGTCAAAGCTGTCGAAGGCGGATTCGTAGATGTAGAGCACGATCGGCTTGGTCGCGTTCAACGGCCCGCCTTCGCCCTGGGTCGTGATGTTGAACACCTGATCGAAGATGCGCAGGAAACCGATGGTGCTGATCACCACCAGGAACACGATCGTCGGCCGCAACAGCGGAATGGTGATCTCCGTCAGAATGCGCCAGGCGCTGGCGCCATCGATCTTCGCGGCCTCGTAGTAGGAGCTGGGGATCGCCCGCAAACCGGCGAGGAAGATCACGATCTGAAAACCCAGACCGGCCCAAACAGCGGGCGCCAACACAGCCGGCAACGCCTGGGTGGTGGAGCGCAGGAACGGCTGTTGGCCAAAACCGAACTCAACCAGGATCAGGTTGAACACGCCGACCGGCACCGGCTGATAGAACCAGCGCCACACCCAGCCCATCGCCGCGGCGGTGGTGAGAAAGGGGATGAAGTAAAGCGCCCGCAAGAACCCGTGCATAAACCGCACTTGGTCCAGGTAATAGGCAACCACAAAGGCGAACACGATACTGACCGGCAGCCCGATGACGCCGTACAGCACCGTATTGACCATGACTTTCCAGAAAACCGGGTCCTGGGCCAGGCGCACATAGTTCTCGATCCCGATGAACGTCCGTTCGCCGACCAGGTTCCAGTCGGTGAACGAAATCACAAACGCGTTCAGCGTCGGGTAGAACCGGATAATGACATAGAAAATGACGGGGACCGCGAGGAAGACCCAAGCCCAGATGGCCCGTTTCTGTTCCAGAGTGAGCGTAGTCGTGCCGGCGTCGGCCATTGGTCCCCGGTCAAGATCAGCGGGGTGCACGCATCGCGCACCCCGCCGACTTGATCTTAGCTGCCGTAGAAGCTGTCGAGCAGCTTTTGCTCTTCTTCCGCCGCAATGGCGACGGCTTCAGCAGCGCTCATGCCCTTCAGCGAGATGTTGTCGAGCATGTCGATGACGATCTGCCGCTGCGCCGCTTCATCCACGAAGTGGGTGGAGTTGGCGTAGGCCAGACCCTTGATGAACGGGCCAAACTGCGGATTGTCCTCGTTGGCCGGCACCAGGGCGGCTTCGGTGCGCGCCGGCAACTCGCCGACCGTATCGAGCCACAGCTGCATGGCCTCCGGCTGCGTGATGAAGGCGAGGAACTTCGCCGCCGCCTCGCGCTTCTCGCCGTCGGCCTTCGAGGTGATGCCGTTCACCCAGTAGGACGAGAAGTTGAACCGGTTGCCCTCGTGCGCCGGCAGTTCGCCGATCGCATATTCAAGCCCACGCTGACCATTGAAGGCGTTCAGGCGGAACGAACCGTCGATGGTCATGCCCGCCTTGCCCGCCTTGAAGGCTGTTTGGCCGTCGGTCAGGAACTCGATCTCCGAGACTTGGTGCTCGGTCAGCAGGCTGGCGTAGAACTCGATCGCCTTAACGCCGGCCTCGTCATTGTAGGTGACCGTACGGCCATCGGCGGAATAGGGCTCACCGCCGAACTGGCGCACCAGCACTTCACGCCACCAGTGATGATCCTGGCCTGCCGGTGCGATCGTCAGCCCGGCCTGCAGCAGGTTGCCGTTATCATCCCGCTTGGTCAGCTTCTTCGCGAATTCGACCAGCTCGTCGAGCGTCTGCGGCGGCGTGCTCGGGTCGAGGCCCGCCTCTTCGAACAGCTTGGTATTCCAGAACAGCGCCAGCGAACGAACCGCGGTCGGCAAGCCGTAATACTCGCCATCCACGTTCATGGCTTGGACCATCGGGAAAAAATCGCCTTCGATTTCGCTCGACGGGAACACATCACCGGGCAATGGCACCAGCAGTTCCGCTTCGCGGTACGCATCGAGCCAACCGTAGAAGAGCTGCACCACGTCCGGCCCTTCACCCGACGGGATGGCGGCGGCGACCTTCGTCCGGTATTCCGCATAGGGGAAGTTGGTGTGGGTGACTTGGATGTCGGGGTTTTCGGCTTCGAACTGTTCGATCAACGCATCGATCGCGTCGACCCGGGCGCCGAACGTGTATTGCCAGTATTCGATTTCGACCGCCTGCGACGGCATGGCCAAACCAACCATCAGCGCCGCGCCGACTGCGCCGCTGGTCATGTATCCGAGGTGTTTTCTCATCTGTCCTAACCTCCCGAGGGGTGCACTGTTCCAGCGGCCCACGGTCGCGGTCGGTCAACAGGTGGCGAACGGTCGCGTGGGCGCGGACCTTACAGCATTGTTCTTGGTCCCGGCCCGCCTGTCAATAAATCCATCATATTGATTTAATATAGGGGTCATGGTGAATTGGTGGGCATGAACCCTGGGCACAGCCTCCTAAACGGCTCGAATATCGAGCAGACGCGGTCCTACAACCGTAGGGTCGTGCTAGAGGCCGTGCGCACCGGCGGGCCGCTGTCCCGGGCCGATATTGCCCGGCTGACCAGGCTGTCGCCGCAGACCGTCTCCAATATCGCCAAGGAACTGCAGCAGGCCGGTCTGCTGCGGGAGCGTGTGCGCCACCGTGCCGCCCGGGGTCAGCCGCCGAAGGAACTGGAGATCAACCCTACCGGCGGTTACACGGTCGGGCTGGAGCTCGATCACCGTCATTTGACCGGTGTGCTGGTCAATCTGACCGGCGAGGTGCTGCAGGAGCGCGAACGCACGCTGCCCCGGGCGACGCCAGCCGCCGCGATGCCGGCGATGGTCGATGTGGTCGAGGAGATGCTGCGGGCGCGCCGCATCTCCCGCCGCCGGGTCCTCGGCGTCGGTGCCGTGATGCCGGGGCCGTTCGATGTCGAAGGTCTCACCTCCGTCGGGCCGACGACCTTGCCCGACTGGGAAGGGTTCAAGCTGCGCCCCGCCCTGACCGAGGCGTTGAACCTGCCGGCTTTTGTCGAGAACGACGCGACCGCCGCGGCGGTCGGCGAGCGGTTCTACGGCGCCGCCCGTGATTTGCAGAACTTCGTCTACATCTTTATCGGCATGGGCCTCGGCGGCGGCATTATCGTCGATGGTCAGCCTTATCGTGGCGCCTGGGGCAACGCGGGTGAGATCGGCCATCTCGCGGTGGTGCCGCAAGGATTGCCCTGTTCGTGCGGCAACCTCGGTTGTTTGGAACAGTATGTCTCGGTGCATTCGGCGATCCGCGATCTGCGCGCCGCCGGCCACGATGTCGAGGCGCCCGGCTGCTTGGCTGAATTGTTTGCCAGCCGCGACCCGGCGCTGATGACATGGATCGACGGCGCGGCGGCCAAGTTGCGGCTGGCCATTTGCTCGCTGGAGAACTTGCTGGATCCAGAAGCCATCCTGCTGGGCGGCCATCTGCCCGACGGCGTCATGGATGCACTATGCAACCGGCTCGGTTCCCTGCGTCAAAGCGTCAGCGCCCGCAGCGACCGCCGTCATCCGCGCATCATCCGCGCGGCGGTCGGGTCCAAGGTGACGGCGCTCGGCGCCGCCGTTCTGCCCGTCTACGAGTCCATGAGCCTGCAGTTGCGCGTGCTGCTGAAGGATGAAGGACGATCGAGCGTACCGAAGAACAACAAACATCAACTGGTGACCGCATGACTCCGGACCAACAACGAATTGCCGCACAAGCGTCCGGCAGCGCCATTACCAGACTGTGGGATGCGCTGGTGCCGTTGCGCTCGGTCAACAGCTTCATGCAAACCGGTGCCCATCCCGATGACGAGACCACCAAGCTGCTGACCCGCCTGGCGAAGTGTGATGGTGTGCGTGTGGCCTACACTTGCTGTGTGCGCGGCGAAGGCGGGCAGAACGACATCGGTACGGAACGGCGCAACACCCTGGGCGTGCTGCGCAGCCGCGAGATGGAGCGTGCCGCCGCCGTGCTCGGCATGGAACTGTATTGGCTGAACGAAGAGTTCGACGGGCCGATCTTTGATTTCGGTTTCTCCAAGTCCGCCGACGAAACCTTCGATGCCTGGGGCCGGGAACGCACGGTCGAGGGCTTGGTGCGGGCCATCCGTGCGAGCCGGCCCGATGTGATCGCGCCGACCTTCCTCGATGTCGGCGGCCAGCACGGTCACCACCGCGCCAACACGGTTGCCACTATCGAAGCCTTTCATCTGGCGGGCAATCCCGAGGCATTTCCCGATCACCGCGCCGAAGGGCTGCGGCCCTGGCAGGCGAAGAAGCTGTACCTGCCGGCCTGGTCCGGCGGCGGCGGCGCCTATGACGACGAAATACCGCCGCCCAACGCGACGCTGCAGATCGAAACGGGCGACCTCGATCCCATACACGGCGCGACCTACGCGCAGATGGCGCAATGGTCACGCGCGTTCCATCGGACTCAAGGCATGGGGCGCTGGGAAGAGCCTGGTCCGGCACCGGTGCCCTTGCACCGTCTGCACTGTGTCGTCGACGCGCCCGAACAAGAAACGGACCTGTTCGATGGACTGCCGCGGACGGTCGGCGACCTGGCCGATATCTGCGGCGATGACGCAACAGCGGCAGCATTGCGCGACACCCAACGCGCCATCGACGATGCGTTCGCCGCGTTCCCGAACAATCGGCAGGTTGCGCGCGCCGTCCACGCTGCTTTGGCCGCCATTCGCGACGCGCGCAAAAGCCTCGGTTTGGCCGGAACGGCGAACGGTACGGAAATTGACCACCGCCTCTGGATGAAGGAGCAGCAACTCTGCCGCGCCAGCGCCGCCGCGTGCCTGCTGGTGGCCGAGTTACGGGTCGAGCCGCTGGAGCTCGTTGCCGGTGAGTCCGCGGAAGCGGATCTCACCCTGTACAATGGCGGCCCGGTCGAGCTGACCGATCTGTCTCTTGCCATTAATACCGACAAGGAGTGGCGCGTCGCCGGTCCGACGGTGAAGGTTCGCGCGTTGCCACCGGGGGAGCGTTTGTCGGGATCCTTCGGCGCAACGCCGCAACCGGAGGCAGCCGGCTTCGCCCCGTACCGCTTCGATACCGACCCGTTCCGGGCGGACGAACCACTACGCGGCTGCATCACCTATTCCGCCGATGGCGTCACGGTGGAGATGCCGGTCACAACGAGCCAGACCGTGGCGCTCCTGCCCAACCTTGCCGTGGATGCGGTACCGGATCGCCGCGTGCTCAATCTTAATAAGCCGGTCGACGGGATCGACCTGGACGTGACCATCCGCAGTCACGCGCGCGACACGGTCGCCGACACGCTGCACCTCGATTTGCCGGATGGCTGGCATGCCGAACCGGCGGTTTACCCATTGACACTACCCGGCCGCGATGCGGCGCGCGCGCAGTTCAGCATCACGCCGCCGGCAAACCTGGTTGCTGGCCATGTGTCACTTGGCCTGGAGACGGGCTCTGGCGACACCTGCATGCGGGTCGAACCGATCGCCTATCCCCACATCCGGCGCACCTACATGATCCGCCCTGCCAACGTCGATCTGCTGGCGCTGCATGTGGAAGTCCCGAACGTGCGGGTCGGTTATGTCGGCGGCGGCGCCGACCGGGCCGACCACTGGCTGCGCGAGCTCGGCGTCCATGTCGACGAACTGAGCGACGCCCATCTGGCCACCGGCGACCTAAGCCAATACGACACGATTGTGGTCGGCGTATTTGCCTTCCGCTTCCATCCCAGCCTTTTGCAGGCGCGGCGTCGCCTACATGACTATGTCGAATCCGGCGGCAACCTGGTCACGCTGTACCATCGTCCCTGGGACAATTGGGACCCGCAGACGGTGCCGCCGCGCTTCCTGAAGATCGGCCAGCCGTCCCTGCGCTGGCGCGTCACCGATGCCAACGCCGCGGTCAAGACGTTGCAACCGGAACATCCACTGCTGCGCGGCCCGAACGAAATCGGCGCCGCCGATTGGGCCGGTTGGGTCAAGGAACGTGGTTTGTACTTCGCCGCCGAATGGGCGGACGACTATGTGCCGTTGCTATCGATGGCCGACCCGAACGAGGCGCCGCTGGAAGGCGCACTGTTGTCGGCGGACATCGGTAAAGGACGCCACACCCATAACGCGCTGATCCTGCACTATCAGATGGAATCCTTGGTGCCGGGCGCGTTTCGCCTGATGGCCAATCTGATCACGCCGAGTTAGCCGGTTTTGGCGTCATCGAGGCGCGCGGCCTGCAACGCCGCCAGCGCCTCGTCCTCCATTTCGATCTGCAACACGTCGTTGAAGCGATTGAAGAAACCGCACAGCGCCGTGCGCAATGTCAGCTCGACAATCTGCGCCTCGGTGAAATGCGCCCGCAGCCGCTCGAAGATCGCGTCGCGCATGCGCTGCGGCGTGTTGGTGACCTGCACCGCGAAGTCGCGCACCAGCTTATCCAACTCATCGAGGCCCGGGGAATTGGGATCGAGGATCCGTTCAACGGTTTCTTGGGACAGCCCCTCCGCCACCAGTTTCGGCCCATGGTGGCCGACGCAATAGGTGCACTCATTCAACTTGCTGACCGTGACCACGGCGATCTCGAGATAGCGTTTCGGCACCAGCGCTTCGTCGGCCATTTCGAGCAGCATGCCCATGATGTGCCGGAGAGCCGGCGGCCGGTGGGCGAACACCCGCGCCTAGTTGAGGAACGGCCCATATTGGATGAAACGCTCATAGATGGTCCGGACATCGTCCGGGACCTCGTCAATCTCGACATCTCGGACCCGCGCCATGCCTACCTCCGTGCTACCTGCTGGCGGTCAGATATGCTCCGGCCCCGACCACGCAAGCCGGGCATGCCCGAGAATCTGGGGATCCTTGCTCCCTCCAACGGGTTGCCTTGACAAGGCCCGGAAAACCGAGCTTATTCCTAACTTACCAATTAGTAACATAGGTGTTCGGCGTGGAACGAATTGGCATCATCATGCACGGCGTGACCGGGCGAATGGGTATGAACCAGCACTTGCTACGGTCCATTCTGCCGTTGCGCGACGCCGGGGGCCTGCCGCTGGTCGATGGCCGCCGCATTCCCATCGACCCGATCCTGGTCGGCCGCAATGCCGCCAAGCTGGAGGCGCTGGCCAAGGCCCATGGCGTGGCCCGCTGGTCCACCGACCTGGATGCAGCCCTGGCCAACCCCGACGACACCATCTTCTTCGACGCCGGCGCCACCAACATGCGCGCCGAACTGCTGCACCGGGCCATGGATGCCGGTAAGCACATCTATAGCGAGAAGCCGGTCGCCGAGACCCTCGACCAGGCCCAGGCACTGGCGACCCACGCCAAGTCCGCGGGCGTGAAGAACGGTGTGGTCCACGACAAACTGTACCTGCCCGGCCTGCGCAAACTCCGCATGTTGCGGGAGGCAGGCTTCTTCGGCCGCATCCTCTCGGTGCGGGTCGAATTCGGCTACTGGGTGTTCGAGGGCGATCTGCAGCCCGCCCAGCGCCCCAGTTGGAACTACCGCAGCGCCGACGGCGGCGGCATCATCCTCGATATGATGGCCCATTGGCGCTACGTGCTCGACAACGTCATCGCCCCGGTGCGGTCGGTCTCCTGTTTGGGTGTCAACCACATCCCGGCGCGCTGGGACGAGCAGGGCAAGGAATACAAGGCGGATGCCGACGACGCGGCCTACGCCACGCTCGAACTCGAAGGCGGCATCATCGCCCAAGTGAACTCATCCTGGTGCACCCGCGTCCGCCGCGACGACCTCGTCACCTTCCACGTCGATGGGACCGAAGGGTCGGCGGTCGCCGGTCTGCACAAGTGCCGCAGCCAATCGCGCGTCAACACGCCAAAGCCGGTGTGGAACCCGGATGAGCCCCAGACCCTGGACTTCTTCGACGGCTGGAGCGAGGTGCCGGACACCCAGGTCTTCGGCAACGGTTTCCAGGAACAGTGGGTCGAGTTCTTGCACCATGTCGTCAGCGACGCCCCGTGGGCCTACACGCTGGCCGAGGGCGCCAAGGGTGTACAGCTCTCCGAACTCGCCTTGCAGAGTTGGCGCGAACGGCGCTGGCTCGACGTGCCCGCTTTGTCGGAGGTCTAGCCCATGGCCGCCGTGCTGCTGCCGTCTGCCACCGGCAGTTTCGAAAACTACACTCTTGGCGAACCGCGCGCGTTTACGAGTGGCGCGGCCAACTGGAACCGGGTGGCCATCGCCGCCGCTCATGTTGTCGCCGATCCGTTTGCCGACAACGACCCGTGGCTGGATATCGCCGTCGACTGGGATGCGACGCTCGCCTATCGCCGCCACCTCTGGCGCCTCGGCCTCGGCATTGCCGAGGCGATGGACACCGCGCAGCGCGGCATGGGCTTGGACTGGCCGACATCGCTCGACCTGATCCGCCGCTCCGTCGACGCCGCGCAGGACTTTGGCGACAGCGCCGGTTTGTTCTGCGGTGTCGGGACCGACCACATCACGCCATCCCCCGACCAAACCGTCGACACGATCGTTGCCGCCTACGAGTCTCAGATCGAGGCTGTTGAGGCAGCGGGTGGCCGCTTGATTGTCATGGCCAGCCGGGCCCTCGCCGCCGCCGCGAGGAGCCCCGACGACTACCGCACGGTCTATGGCCGCATCCTCGAACAGGTGCGGGAGCCGGTGATCCTGCATTGGCTTGGTGAGATGTTCGATCCGGCGCTCGCTGGCTACTGGGGCGACGACGATCACATGCAGGCGATGGAAACCTGCCTCGACGTCATCAAGGCCCACGCGGACAAGGTCGACGGCATCAAGATCTCGTTGCTGTCCGCGGAGAAGGAGATCGCCATGCGCCGCCGCCTCCCGGCGGGCGTTCGCATGTACACCGGCGACGACTTCAACTACCCGGAACTGATCGCTGGGGATGAACAAGGCTATTCCGACGCCCTGCTCGGCATCTTCGACCCGATCGCGCCCGCCGCCGCAGCTGCCCTGACCGCCCTGGCGGAAGGGGATCGCGCCACCTACGACGATATGTTCAACCCGACCGTCCCGCTGTCGCGTCACATCTTCAAGGCGCCGACGCGCTTCTACAAAACCGGCGCCGTGTTCCTCGCCTACCTGAACGGCCATCAGGACCATTTCACCATGGTCGGCGGGCAGGAGAGTACACGGTCGACGTTGCATCTGGCCGAACTGTTCCGCTTGGCTGACCGCGCTGGGCTGCTCAACAACCCGGACCGTGCCGCCCAGCGCATGCGCGCCGTGCTCACGACCCGCGGTGTGACGGACTAGACAGATGGTTGCTCCGGATCGCATCTCCCTCAACACCGCGACGGTGCGCCAGCAATGGAACCTGCGCGAATGCATCGAAGGCTGCAGCCGGCACGGGATCGGCGCCATCGCCCCGTGGCGGGACAAGCTGGCGGAATGCGGCGTCGATGAAGGCGCCCGCATGATCCACGACCACGGCCTGCGCGTGTCTGGCCTTTGCCGCGGCGGCATGTTCCCGGCGGCCGATGCGGCGGGTCGCCAAGCAGCACTCGATGACAACCGCCGCGCGGTCGACGAAGCCGTCACCATCGGCGCCGTCTGTTTGGTCCTGGTCGTCGGCGGGCTGCCGGCGGGCTCGAAGGATCTGCCGGACGCCCGTCAACAGGTGCAGGACGGCATTGCCGCGACCCTCGAATACGCACGCACCGTCGACATGCCGCTCGCCATCGAACCGCTGCATCCGATGTACGCCGGCGACCGCGCCTGCGTGAACACCATGCGCCAGGCGTTGGACATGTGCGACGCCCTCGGCGAGGGCGTCGGCGTCGCGCTCGACGTCTATCACGTCTGGTGGGACCCGGAGCTCGACCATCAGATTGCCCGCGCCGGCGCGCGCAATCTGCTTGCATTTCATGTCTGCGATTGGCTGGTGCCGACCAAGGATCTGTTGCTGGACCGCGGCATGATGGGGGACGGGGTGATTGACATTCCCCATATCCGCCGGCAGGTAACCGCCAACGGCTTTACCGGCGACGTCGAAGTCGAGATCTTCTCGCAGGACAATTGGTGGCGGCAGGATCCCGATCACGTGCTGGCGACGCTTGTCGAGCGTTGCGCCACCGTTGTCTAAGTGGGGAGGCCGCCACGGCCGGGACCGCCAGCAAGAAACGCGACGCCCAGCGCTCCAAGCGGGCCATTCTTGACGCAGCCCTAAGCGAATTTGCCGAGCGTGGCCACGCCGGCGCGCGCATCGATGCCATCGCCGAACGCGCCGGCGTCAGCAAACCGATGCTCTACAACTATTTCGGCGACAAGGACGAGCTCTACACGGCCGCCCTGCGCGAAGCCTACGTGCAGATCCGTGCCGGGGAACGCGAACTCGATCTGGCTGGCAAGGCGCCGGAAGCGGCCATGCGCGACCTGGTCGCCTTCACCATGGAGCATTTCCGCTCAAAGCCTTGGTTCATCTCCATGCTCAATACGGAGAATTTGCTGGGCGGCCAAACCGTGCGGAAGATCAAGGATGTTGGGGAGATCCAATCTCACCTGATCACCATGCTGACCCGGATCCTGAACCGCGGCGTCAGCCAGCGCGTCTTCCGCCCCGGCATCGACCCGGTCGACCTCTACATCATGATCGCCGCACTCTGCTATTTCCCAATCTCCAACGCCCATACACTGCGCGCCGTGTTCCGCTGCCCGGTCGACGAGCCCTGGCTCAACCGGCACCGCGAACACGCCGTCGAGATGGTGCTGCGCTATCTAGCGCCGTAACGGACGTGGCGCAGGGCCAGGTCTAGCCGGCGGAGTCGGCCCCAACCTGCGGTTTCGTCACGCGCGGCCTGACAAGCGGCAGGACGATTGCCACCACGACGGCCGCCAGCACAGCCATGGTGATCGGCCGGGTGGCGATGTAACCCAATAAGTCGCCCTGGGAGATGAGACCGGTCCGCCGATAGTTGGCTTCGAAGATCGGCCCCAGCACGAATCCGATGACCACCGGCGAGAGCGGGTAGTTGCCTTTGCGCAGCACATAGCCGATCGCCCCGAACACCAGCAGGGCTGCCAGGTCAAGAATCTGCCGGGAGACGGAGTAGGTGCCGATCATACTGATCATCACCACCGACGCCATGATCGACCATTGCGGCAGGCGGAGAATGTGCACAATGGCGCGGATGAAGATCAGGCCGATCGGCAGCAGGACGATCGCGCCCAGTAGGAACACGGCGAACACGCCTTGCACGACCTCTGGGTGATTGAGGAACAGACGCGGGCCCGGCGCGATACCCTGCAGCATCAATCCGCCCATCAACACCGCGACAATGGGGTCACCGGGAATACTCAGGGCAAGCATTGGAATCAACGCCCCGCCGGTCACTGCGGAATTGGCGGTCTCGCTGGCCACGACCCCGTCCGGATTGCCGCGACCGAACTCGGGATCGGCTTTCTTCCGGAACGGCATCGCAAAGCGGTAGGCGAGAAACGACGCGGTAACGCCGCCGACCCCCGGCAGAATGCCGATGAACACACCCGTAAGACTGGATCTAAGGTAATTGATCGGCCGCACAATCACGCTGCGGAAGGCCGCGATCGATGCCGCCACATTTGTCGTCGCGTCTTTCGCCCGCACCGGCCGTTCCAGTTGGATCAACACCTCCGAGATGCCGAACAAGCCGACCAGCAGCGGTACTAAGGTGAGTCCGCTGTCGAGATAGACCGACCCGAAGGTAAAACGGGAAACACCGGTTACCGGGTCGAGACCGATGGTCGCGATCAGCAGCCCGAACATCCCCATCAGCCAGCCACGCACCGGCGAGCCGCCGGCCAGTGCGCCCAATGTGGTCAGTCCGAGCAGCGCCAACGCGGCGGTTTCCGCCGGCCCGAACTTGAGCGCAATCGTCGCCAGGCTCGGGGCAACAGCAATCAGGACAAGCGCACTGACGATGCCGCCGAAGGACGAGCCGATGGTCGACAGCGTCACGGCTTCAGATGCCCGTCCGGCAACTGCCATCGGTCGGGCGTCGAGCATCGTTGCCGCAGCCATCGGTGTGCCGGGAATGCCAACAATCGACGCCGACAAAGCACCCCCGTAGGAGCCGCCCTGGTAGATCCCCATCAGCAGCGCCAATGAACTGACCGGATCCATGCCGAAAGTAAACGGCACCGCCATGACCGTTCCCAGCAAAGGGCCGACACCCGGCAGGGCACCGATCACCACACCGACGGCAACGCCGATCACCAACACGGTAATCTGTGTCAGCCCAACCAAGTCGGGCAGGTTTGCCAGCGTATCGATGATGGCGTGCACTGTGCCTAGACCAGCGTGTCGATGGCGAAAATGCCCTCTGGCAGCACCGTGTTGAGCCCGAAGCGGAACGCGACCAGACAGGTCAGCATCAGCAACAGCGACACGCCAATGACGATCACCGGACGTCGCGCCCCGAACAGCCATGCAACAGCGATCAGTAACGGCAGCATCGTCAGGATGTAGCCGGCCGGTTCGAGCAACAGAACGAAGGCGATCAGCACTGCGGCGGCGGCAACGACTTTGCCCCGCCCGGGTGTCGAGACTTCATCCTGTGGCTCACCCGCGGCGGCGCGCCATTGCAGCCATGCCCGCCCAAGGATCACCAGGTTGAATACGAGTGCCAATCCAAGCAACACGCGCGGGTAGGCCCGCGGCCCCGAGAAGGTCTCAAGGTCGGACGAGAACGACAGATCGATTGAAACGGTGAGCCACAGCCAGCCCAGGATCAACGCAAGAGCCACAAGGGACGATACGAAATCCTGTTTGGCCTGCATGGCGTACTTTCAGGCCAGCCGCCCGGACGAAACCACCAGCCCGTGTCAGGCTGGTGGTTGCCGGACCGCTGTGGGTCAGTTGTTGGCTAGGATAGCCTCGACATGCGGCCGCAGCAGGTCAAGCGAGTCTGTCCAGAGCTGCTTGAAGTCGTCGGGCCCCACATACTTGATCATCGGTGCCAGATCGCCGAGGTCGGCCTTGAACTCGGCCGACTGCAGCACCTCGCCAGTTACTGTCTGCAACATCGCGACGACATCGTCGGGTGTGCCTGCCGGCACGGCAAGGCCGCCCCAACCCAACGCCGTATTGCCCCAACCGATCTCGTAGCCCTGCTCGCCCGCGGTGGCGAGGTCCGGCGCCAGCGCATGGCGTTCGTCGGCGATCAGCCCAAGGTGTTTTACCTGACCCTCGAACCGCTTGGTTGCCGGCACCACGCTTACCGCCACATCAAGGCTGCCATTCAACAGGCCGGTGACGTTGTCGCCCATGCAACCGCCGCTGAACGGCACCGGCACATAGTCCAGACCAGCCGAACGCATGAACTGCTCGCCCACCAGCCGCGGCACCGACTGCGGTGCGCACACGCCGTAGTTCAGCTTGGTCCCGCTGTCGTTGGCCCAGGCCACGAACTCGCCAATCGTATTTGCCGGGTGATCCGCTGCAACAGTGATCGTGAACGGTATCGCCAGCACACCAGCGATCGGGATGAAGCTCTCATTGTCGTAAGGCAGGTCCGGATTGAACAACTTCGCCCCGATTTGCGGCGCAACCCAGTTGTTCACCAGCGTGTAACCGTCCGCCTCGGCGGTCGCGCCCGCCGTCAGCGATTTGGTCCCGCCGGCGCCTTGCACATTGTTGATGACAACGGGCTGTCCAAGTTTGGCCGCTGCATGCTCACCGAACGTGCGCAACACCGTGTCGACCGGATCGCCAGGCGCCCATGGGTAGATTATGGTCACCGGTTTTTCGGGAAACGCGGCGACCGCGACGGAGGTGGTCGCTATTGCCGCACCAATCACTAAACCGGCGGCCGCGAGTAGCCGTGCTCTCATCTTCGTCTCCTCCCAAAGTTTTGGTTCTTGATGAGTGCTATGGCGCAAACATCGCCTTTGCCTGGTATGCCGGGCAAGTCTGTTTGCGAAGGGGGTTGGTTCCTTTTTGGAATATCTACCAGGGCTGCTCATTGAAGAATGTCTTTACCGCTTCGAGTAACAGCGTCCCACCTGGGCCCAATGGGCGGCTTTCGCGGAACATGACCCCAGCCGGCAACATCCAGTGCAGTTCGTCGCAACGCAGGCTGGTGACGCCGGGGTTCGCCGGGCCCCCGTGGACGTGCGGCAGGAAAGCGATCATGTCAGTGTTGGCGACGATCTCCAGCAGTGCGTGCCTTGACAGGATCTCGATATGCGGTCCGCGCCATTCGAGTCCTTGGGCGGAGAACGAGCGGTCAAGATGCAGCGCCGTGCGCACGTCACCCTCAGCCAGCACCCACCGATAGTCCATTAGGTCACGAGCCCGTATGCGCGGCAGGCCGGCCACCGGATGTTGTCGGCTCACGATCAAACGGAACTCGATATCGCTAATCTTCTCCACGACCACCCCGGCAGCCTCTGGCTGCGATAAAGCCGAAACGCCAAGATCAATCCGCCCCTCAATCAAACTGCGTTCTAGGTGGGCCGCGTGACCTTCGATAACCCGGAACTTCAACCGTGGCCGCGCCTGCGCCAAGGCGGCGAGGGCGCCCGGCAGGATCTGCGTCGTCCAGGTCGGGGCCGCGCCCAACACGACCTGACCGATATCGCCCGACCGAAGCGCCTGGATTTTGGCCTGTCCGTCCCGCATCTCGCGGTCGATGGCGGTGGCATGTTCCAGGAACGCCGCCCCATATTCGTTCAGCCACATGCCCCGCGGGTGGCGGTCGAACAGCGGCGCGCCGACTTCGTCTTCGATCCGTTTGACGATCTTGGTCAGCGCCGATTGCGTGTAGCCCAGCGATTCAGACGCCGCGCGAACTGTCCCCAAGGCGGCGATCGCCTCAACGACCTTGGTGTGTCGGGTTTCCATTGGGTATTCCCATCTTTCATCAGCCCCGCCTGATTTGGCATTTGTCGATCATACCGGGCAACACTAGCGTGCGGGAATAGCGGCATGTCGACGGCCGCCGAACTGACTGGCAGGACAACGTGGCTGACCGAACCCCGAACATCCTTCTCATCACCTCGGACCAGCAGCGCGGCGATTGCTTCGGTTTCGAGGGCCGCAACATCCACACGCCGCATCTCGACCAGCTGGCGCGCGATGGCACCCGCTTCGCCACCTGCATCACGCCCAGTCTGGTCTGCCAGCCGGCGCGGGCCAGTTTGTTGACGGGGCTATTGCCGCTCACCCATGGCGTTTGGGACAACGGCATTGACTTGCGGGACGAGGTCGCAGACCTCGGCTTTGCTGCGGAACTGAGCCGCCAAGGCTACCACACCGGCCTCGTCGGCAAGGCCCACTTCTCGACCTATCACACCTTCGAGGCCACCGGCCGTCCTGAATGCCGTCAGAGCACCCATCTGTTCGACGAGGGCTGGCACGGCCCATACATGGGCTTCGACGAGGTCGAGATTGTCCTCGCCGGGCACAATACGTTCCTGCCGATGAAGCCGCCCCACGGCCTGCACTACGAGGCCTGGTATCACCATGGCGGCAAGGGGGACGCCCTGGACGAGGCGTATGGCCGGCGCATGCGGCCCGATACCGGCGCCGCCCAGACCCATCATTCCGGCCTGCCGCCGACCTGGCACAACTCGACCTGGGTCGCTGACCGCACCATCGCCTTCCTGGAACGCAACAAGGATCGGCCGTTCTGCCTGTGGGCATCCTTTCCTGACCCGCACCATCCGTTCGATTGTCCGGTACCGTGGAGCCTGCTGCACCCGCCGGAGAGTGTCGATCTGCCGGTGCACCGGGAGCTGGATCTCGACCGGCGTCCGGCTTGGCATCGGCAAAGCCTGGAGAGCAAGCCGGTCCTAGCGAACGAGCGGTTGCGGCGGTTCCGCGAGGAGGGTTCGCGCGTGGTCCGGCAAAGCGAAGCCCAACTGCGCGAAATGATCGCCAACTACTACGGTATGATTTCGCTGATCGACCACAATGTCGGCCGCATCATGGCCGGGTTGCAGGCCGCCGGGTTGAGCGACAACACCATCGTCATTTACACCAGCGATCACGGCGACCTGCTGGGCGACCACGGCCTCTATCTCAAGGGACCGACCCCGTATGACGGTTTGTTGCGCGTCGGTTTGATCGCCGCCGGCCCCGATGTGCCTGTCCGCCGCGTCGTCGACGACCCAGTCTCCCTGATGGATCTATGCCCGACCATTCATGACCTCGCCGGTGTTGGCCCCGCGATGGACATGCACGGTCAGAGTCTATTGCCACTCGTTCAGGGCGGCGGCGAAAGAACCTTCGCCTGCAGCGAATGGAAAGTGCATCCGTCCCGCTGCGGCGTTGCCCTGGATCTACGCACGGTGCGCACCAAACGCCATCGGCTGACCGTCGAACGTGAATCCGGAGAGGGCGAGCTGTACGACTTCGTCAACGATCCGGCGGAGTGCGACAATCTTTGGCAAGACCCGGGTGCCGCCGCGGTGCGGAAAGAGCTCCTTGATCTGATAGAGGCCCGACCCGACGACATGGCTGAACCGTTGCCCGAACCGATTGGCATGGCGTAGTCGGGGACCCCACACGCATCGTGCGGCTGGGGAGACCGACATGAAGATCGAACACCGCATTCACATCGACGCACCGGTCGAGGTGGTGTGGACGGCGACCGCCGACATCACGTCATGGCCAGACTGGACTCCGACCGTCACATCAGTTGAGCCGACAACGGAAGGACCTGCCGGCCTTGGTAGTCGGTATGTGCTGAAACAACCGATGCAGGCGCGAGCCATCTGGGAAATCACCGAATGGACGCCCGGGAGCCGCTTTGCATGGGAAAAACCGGGCCGGTTCCTGCGATTCAAAGCAACGCATGTACTCGAACCCGCCGGCGAAGCCACCAGCAACCTGCTCATCCTAGAAGCCACCGGCCCCGCCGCCCTGCTGCTGCACCCAGTCCTCCGCACCGCCGGAACCCGCGCCCTGCAGCAAGAAAATGCCGGGCTTAAAGCTTTCTGTGAAGGGCGCCGCGTCTGAGCCTGAAATGAGATCAGAGCCCGGATACCCCTAACGGGATATCTCCGTTGGGCAATCCGGCACGCGCGCATCGGACGAAGCGGCTATGCCACAAGCCACTGACTTCGAAGCAAAAGGGGCGACGCCTTGGCGCTTACGGCAGGGGTCTGCTGCAAATAACGAAATGGGAACCAATGTCTTCGGAGGGACTCGCCGAGAGAAATGGTATTATGGCAGGGCAGATGTTTGGTTGCACTGCACATGCCGTACTATCTTCCGCCAGCGAGGTTTCCAGGTAGTCCCCTGGCCGGCGTGGAGTTAGGGATACATGCGCAGTCATATGACACGCAGGCAGATGCTTGTCGGCGCCGCCGCGGCAGCGGGCGTATTGCTGGTCGGTCCGCGTGTTTACACCGGCCGGAAGGCGGACGCGGCCGGAGAGACATCTCCCTGGAAGCCCCTCCACCGTCTTTTCGACGAACCGCGCGACGACGACCGCGGTCTGGACCTGCGGATCCCAAGCGGGCGGCCGCTGCGCGTGCAGGACGTTCGCAACGGTATGACAGTGGCCCTCGAGACCGGCGGTGTTTGGGAGGGTATCTACGAATTTAGCGGACTGAAGGGGGTTCGTTTCACGGCGTATGGCGACCGTGACAAGCCGCTGCCATTGTTTCGCGGCGCGCCAACCTCCTTCAAACTGATGAGGTCCCAGGACTGCACGATAGAGTTCCTGGACTCCACCGACTCCCGTGGCAACTGTTGGCAGGCCTTTGACTCGCAAGACATCCTCTTTCGCGGCGTCGTGGGTCGTGACAGCGGCCGCGTCCGTGGCATGACACCAGGTTCCGGCAACCGCGGGCATGCCTTCAGCATTCGCGGCAAGCGTGCCGGCAAGATCACACTGGTTTCGTGTGAAGGCTACGGCATGGCGGAGGACGGCATTCAAGCCGGTCCCGATGTCAAGCAGGCGCAGGTCACGGTTGAGGACTGCTACTTCCACGACAATGTGGAGGACGGCATTGATGTCAAAGCCGGCGAGTTCGAGATCCTAGACTGTCGGCTGGAGAACAATAGGTCGAAGGCACTGGTCATGCACGGCCATGCCGGGCGCCTCCGTGCGCGCCGAACCAGTTTTTCGGGGTCGAAACTCCACGATGGCGTCCACATAGACGGCAAGCGTGGTGCGCTACGAAAGCTTCGAGAGCCATTGGTGTTCGAAGACTGCGTGATGAGCGGCAACAAGGCTTGGGGGCTCATCGCCAAGCGGATAAGAGCCGATGTGGTTATGCGCAACACGCAGTTCGGATTGAATGGCTCCGGCGACTGGCGTTCGGGTGTCGGCCATTCCGGCGAGGTGATCGTCGCCTAACCCCTGCTGCGGTTCTCCGGATAGTATTGAAAGATCGGGGTAGACAGCGACCGTCTATGCTGGTTCCCAGATGCTGCGTGACGTGTTGGTTTGTCGTCGCAAGATGATAACCACCACAGCAGAGGGCGATCGTGAAAGGTGTTGTCTACGTCGCGACCGGTAAGCGCTACTATCAGGCAGCCGAAGCGTCGGCGCGAAGCGTTCGGGAGCATGCTCCCGGCCTCCGAACCCACATCTTCACTGACATCGAACCGACCGGGACAACCGCGTTTGATTCGATTGAACGCGTCAGTAACCCGCATCGGCGATCGAAGATCGATTATCTCGCGCAAACGCCATTCGACCAGGCGCTATACCTTGACGCCGACACGCGGGTGTGCGGCGACATCGCGCAGGTGTTCGACATGTTGGCACGGTTCGACATGGCATTGGCGCATGCGCAGAACCGTATCAAGACCGGGCAGATGCGGTGGCGCAAGGACCTGCCCTACGCCTTTCCCCAACTGAACACGGGTGTCATGGTCTTCAACAACACCGACAAAGTCCGGGCGTTGTTGAACGATTGGCGGACAGCATTCTACGCGGCCGGGCTCCCGAAGGATCAGATTACATTCCGGGAGTTGGTTTGGGATAGCGACCTACGCGTCGGGGTCTTACCGCCCGAGTTCAATGTGAAACACCGGAAGCAGATTCGCATGTGGACGAAAAACGAGGCGCGCCCCATCGTCCTGCACTACGAAAGTTTTGTCCCCGGCAACAAGCGGTTGAAGCTGGTCCGCGACATTGGTCGGGCGCTCATACCAGAGCGTCTCCGCGACCAGGCATTCTACAACATGTGCCGCAGCGCCTATCGCCGCGCAACCGGTCACGGATGGTGAGGCGAGCGAACGGCCGTAGCCGCACCGCGACGTGCGCGCCGAGGTCCTCCAAAAAGCCTGGAGTTAGACGCGACTTCTAGATTTGCGAGGTGGGTGGCGTCCCCTACGGGACTCGAACCCGTGTTTCCGGCGTGAGAGGCCGACGTCCTAGACCGCTAGACGAAGGGGACAACAGACCAGTGATAGCGAAGCCCTAGCCGGCGATCAAGCGCGCCCCTAGGGCTAGGGCGTAACCCGCCCCACCCTCTCACCGGTCGCCGGATCGACCAGGTGCACCGCGTTGCAATCCGGCCCGTCGGTCAGCACCACGAGCCTGTCGTCGAGCGTTTCCACCGCGACGATCCGGCACGTCTCGGGCAGGCCTAGCGAGACCTCCCCCAGGGTTGGCGCTGCTTGGCCGACCAGGCCGAAGATCCTCCAGACGATCAGGCCGAACGCCAGGAAGATCAGGACGGCCAGCACGATCACAATCGTCTTGAGGATACTGGCCGACATGGCTCAGGATCGGCCCGCCATGACCGAGACCCGCACCGTGACCATTCCAGCCGCCGCCGCCACGCGCCTCGACCGTGCCCTGGCGGAGGGGCTCGCGGACATTTCGCGGTCGCGGGTGAAGGCGTTGATTGAGGGTGGCATGGTCACGCTGGCGGGGCGGACGATATCCGAGCCCTCATACCGGGTCAAACCGGGCGAGACCTTCCGGGT
>JANQOE010000047.1 GCA_028279245.1 Alphaproteobacteria bacterium | reverse complement strand
CGCCGGCCACGCAAACATCAGCTTCCAAAACGCCGACGCCGCAACTCACGCCTTCGAACCCGGCCACGATCTGCTGTTTTCGCGGTTCGGTGTGATGTTCTTCGACAACCCGGCCCAGGCCTTCACCAACCTGCGCAGCGCCCTGAAACCCGGCGGCCGCCTCGCTTTCTTGTGTTGGCAGTCGCGCGAGGCCAATCCGTTCTTCATGGTGCCGATGCGCGCCGCGCGGAGTCACATCGACGCCCCGCCACCGCCGCCCCAACGCGCCCCCGGCCCCTTTGCATTTGCCGAAAAAGGCTATGTCGAAGCGATCCTAGATGACACGGGTTTCGTCGACATCGAACACACGCCCCACGACAACCTGGTCCGCGTCGCCGGCACCGCCGATTTCGCCGCCGTCCAGGCCTTCATGATGCGCATTGGTCCGATGGCCCAGGCCCTCGCCGAGACCAGCGAGGACCTCCGTCGCCGCGTCAAAGACGACCTGGCGGCCAGCCTCCAGCCGCACTACCGCGGCGACGGTGTCTATCTGCGAACCCGGACCTGGGTGGTCACCGCCCGCACCGCCACCTGATCGGGAACTACTCCGCCGCCATCTGCCGCTCAACCCGCGTCGGCTCCGCCAGCCGGTTGCGCGTCAGTTGGCTGTCGTAATAGGTCGCAAAACATGGCCGGTTGACGTAAACGCCGGCGCCCTGTTCCGCCTCCAACTCGCCGCGCCGATACGTAACCTTGCCGTGGCTCAGCGTGTAGGCCGGATTGCCGGTCACCGTCATGCCTTCATAGATGTTGAAGTCGATGTTCTGACGGTGCTCGTCTTTGGAGATCGTGCGCGTCGCTTCCGGGTCCCAAACGACGAGGTCCGCATCGGCACCGACCTTCAGCGAACCTTTGCGCGGATAGATGTTGAAAATCTGCGCGGCGTTGGTGGACGTGACTTTAACGAACTCAGCCGGCGTCAGCCGCCCGCTGCGCACGCCGTGGTGCCACAGCACCGCCATGCGGTCCTGCACTCCGCTGGTGCCGTTGGGGATTTGCCGGAAGTCGTTGATCCCGGCGCGCTTCTGCGGCGTGCAGAAGCAGCAATGATCCGTCGCCGTCGTCTGCAACATGCCGGCCTGCAAACCGCGCCACAGCGCCGCCTGATGCTCCTTCGGCCGGAACGGCGGGCTCATCACATAGTGCGCCGCCTTGTCCCAATCCGGGTTGCGGTAGACGCTGTCGTCGATGACCAGATGCTGCGCCAGCACCTCGCCATACACGCGCTGTCCCTCCAACCGCGCCCGCGTCAGCGCTTCCAGCGCATCGATGCACGAGGTGTGCACCAGATAGAGCGGCACGCCTAACACTTCGGCAATGCGGATGGCGCGGTTCGCCGCCTCGCCTTCGACCTCCGGCGGCCGCGACAACGGATGGCCTTCCGGCCCCGTGATGCCCTTCTCATAAATCTCTTGCTGCAGCCGGAACACCAACTCGCCATTCTCGGCATGTACGGTGCAGATCGCCCCCAGCTCCCGCGCCCGGGTGAAGCTGTTCACCAGCGTTTCGTCGTCGCACATGATGGCGTTCTTGTAGGCCATGAAGTGCTTGAAGCTGTTGACGCCGTGGTCACGGGTCAGCGTGCCCATGTCCTCGTGCACGCTCTCGTCCCACCAGGTCACCGCGACATGGAAGGTGTAGTCGCTGCACGCCTTATTGGCCCAGTCGCGCCACTGCCGGTACGCATCCATCAGCGGCTGCTGTGGATTGGGAATGACGAAGTCGATGATCATCGTCGTGCCGCCGGCCATTGCCGCCGCGGTGCCGGTATAGAAATCCTCCGACGCCACCGTGCCCATGAACGGCAATTGCATATGGGTGTGCGGATCGATTCCGCCCGGCATCACGTAACAACCGCCGCCGTCGATCACCTCGGCTTCGCCCGGCGCCTCCAGGTTCTCGCCGACCGCTTTGATCTTCCCGTCTTCGCAATAGACATCGGCCCGCGTCTCACCTTCACCGTCCACCGCGGTCGCGCCTCGGATAAGCACCGACATCACAAATCTCCCTGTCCATGACGGCCGCCTCGGCCGCACCTTCCCAGTTCAGGTGGGCAGGATATCCGCCCGCACCCAGCCCCGATCAGCGTCCGTATCGGCCAACTGAGGGGCCCGGTTGGGGGCGGCTCTTGCGCCCGCCCGCTCCATCGCTACGATTGTTGATCAATTGGTCAGGTTTCACAAGGGAAGTGCCAGATGGCGACTGTCAAAGCCGGCTTGATTCAGGTCGCGCTCAAGGCCGGTACGGATTCCACGCCGGCCCAGATCCGCGACGCAATGAACGAAGCCCATATCCCCTTCATTGAGCAGGCGGCTCAGCAGGGCGTGCAAGTCCTCAGTTTCCAGGAGGTTTTTAACCAGCCCTATTTCTGTCCGAGCCAGGACGTGAAGTGGTACGGCGCCGCCGAACGCATCCCCGACGGCCCGACCGTGAAGCTGATGCAGGAATATGCGAAGAAACATTCGATGGTGATCGTCGTCCCCATCTATGAGGAGGACATGACCGGCGTTTACTATAACGCCGCCGCGGTCATCGATGCCGATGGCAAGTATCTCGGCAAATACCGCAAGACCCACATTCCCCAGGTCGCGGGCTTCTATGAGAAGTTCTTCTTCAAGCCAGGCCAAAGCGGCTGGCCGGTCTTCGAAACGGCCTATTGCAAGCTGGGTGTCTACATCTGCTACGACCGCCATTTCCCCGAAGGCTGGCGCGCCCTTGCCTTGAACGGCGCCGAATACATCGTCAATCCTTCGGCGACGGTCGCGGGACTAAGCCAATACTTGTGGAAACTGGAACAGCCGGCCTCCGCCGTCGCCAATGGCTGCTATATCGGCGCCATCAACCGGCCCGGCACCGAAGCCCCCTGGAACATCGGCCGCTTCTACGGTTCGAGCTATGTCGTCAATCCGCGCGGCGAATTCCTCTGCGAAGCAAGTGAAGACCAAGACGAACTGGTCACCGCCGATATGGACATGGAAGTGGTCCGCGAAGTGCGGAATCTCTGGCAGTTTTTCCGCGACCGGCGGCCGGAAACCTACGACATCCTGGCCGACATCCGCCACTAACCCCGATTCGCCGGGGTCGGCCTCAAGGCCGTTCCCGCCCCGACACACAAATGCCACAGCCTCCCAAAGGGTCCCATCCGGGGCCCTTTTTGCTGCGGCGCCAACCACAAGATCTAGCGCCCGTTCACTCGCCAAACACAACCCGTCGACGGCTTTCCGCAGATGTAAGAGTTAATACAGACGACGCCAAATCACCCCTATCCTTTGTAGTGAAAAGCAAAAATTGGTTAGAAAGGACTTGCAAAACAGTAGCCCGCTGAGTCAAATCGACATGGCTTACGTTTGCTTTGGATTTGGTCTGTCTGCACGAGCATTAGGAATATTTGACGAAGTCTGGTGCGGGTCGGGGAATATCCAAGTACGGCGTAGCTGCGAGGGGATCAGCTATTGGTACGTGCACCGCAGATCGAGGCGTGTACGAGGCGCAGGATGCGCACGGCTTCGGCCGTTGCCCTACCGCTGCTGCTATCCGCTTGCACGACCATTGGCGAACTACAGGAGAGCACAGCCACACCACGCCTGAGTACGGCCCTGCAGCAAATCATCGAACCGGTGCAAACAGCCACGATCGCGCCCACCCGGCCGATCCCCATGGCCAAACCCAACGCACCGAACCGCGTGCCGGAAATTCGCCTGGCCGCCGCCGAGACAAGGCCCGACAAACTGATCGGGCTGAATCCGGATGTGCTGGTCGAGCTTCTTGGCGAACCGGTTTGGCGCCAGCGGGAACCACCATCGGAGATTTGGCAGTACAACGGCAACAACTGCACGCTGCAACTGGTGCTACTAGTCGATGTGGTGACGGAAGAACACCGCACGGTTTTCTATGAAGTGAAACACGAAGGTTCGGAGGTTAATACAGATGGCGACGGGGATTGCCTGGCAGAAATACTCACCGAGCGACGAGCGCGGTTATAGAAGCTTTGCGTCGCACGCCGTGAAACCACATGTTGTCTTGGTTGACGATGACGAACTCTTTCGCGAGTCATTGTGTCCCAACCTTGGCGACAATGGCTATGAGGTTACGTCGCTGAACGGCGGCGTTGAGGCGCTCGAATACTTCAACGAAGGCGGCGGTGCGGATGTCGTGCTGCTCGATTGGCGCATGCCGGAAATCGACGGCCTTGAAGTGCTGCGCCGGTTACGCCGCGACCACAACTCGGTCCCGGTTATTTTCCTGACAGTGCTGGATGACGAAATCTACGAGGAAGCCGCCCTTGCCGGCGGCGCCGTTGACTTCGTCGAAAAGTCGCGCAGCCTGTCCATCCTCTTGCGCCGCATCTCGCTGATCATCAACGGTCAGAAGCCCACCGGCAAAGAGGTGCAGGAAGGCGCCCGCACGACCGATCACGGGCCGCTTGAGCTGAACCATATCGGCAAGCGAGCCAAATGGAACGGCAAGGAAATCGGCCTGACACTCACCGAGTTCAATATCCTGTGCCGTCTGGTCGAAAATCCCGGCACCGACGTGCCGTATCGGGATATATACGACCTAGTTCACGGCGAGGGGTTCATCGCCGGCAGCGGTGTCGAGGGCTATCGTGCCAATGTGCGGACGTTCATCAAGCGCATCCGCAAGAAGTTCCGGGAAATAGATGACGCTTTCGACCACATCGAGAACTACCCCGGTTTCGGGTATCGATGGAGAGGAGACGAGGTCACGGCGTAACGGACGCGCGGCACAATTCGATCGGCTTGGACTTGTTGCCCGATCACTCAAGACCAAGCTGATCGTCCTGGCGCTGATCTTCTCGACTGTCCCGGTCATCCTCTACCGGCAGTTCCAAGACGCCTATTCGGAAAATCAGCGCCTGATCGAACGCAGCATTCAGGAGCAGGGGCGCCTCATCACCCGCGCCATTGATCCGCTGCTGTTGCGCTCCGACGAAGGCTCCCCGCCCACCCCGTCGGAACTCCGCGAATCGCTGCACCAGATCGCCGGCGACGATATCACCGTCCGCCTACTGTTCAGCCCCCAAGCCGGCGGCACGACGGAAGGCTTCTATTTCGTCGCCGCTACCCCAACCATGTCCGATCAGTTGCTGGCCGAAACCCGGCAGGAACTGATCGCCCAAGGCGTGCTTGACCGGCTGGCCCCCACCTGTGAGGGCAGCGTCGACGAAGCGATCCGCTACCGCACGTCCGACGGCACCGAAGAACTGATCACCTTCATCGACGCCCGCATGACCGCCGCCGGCTGCTGGATCCTCATCACCTCCAACTCCGCCAACGAGTTCACCCAGAGCCCCGTCGGCATTCCCTACTGGATGCGGCCTGAAGCCCATTCCGCCGCCGCCATCTATGCCGGTATGGCGCTGATCACCTTGAGCCTGTTTGTCGGCATCTGGCGCAACCTGCGCCGCTTTGGCCGGGTCGCCCAGCGCATCGGCGAAAGCCGCGACATCGCCACCTCATTCGCCGACCAGAACCGGGTGCCGGAACTGGCCGGGGTCGCCGCCGAGTTCGATCGCATGGTCGAAACCCTTCAGCACTCCGCCCGCGCCATCAAACGGGCCGCCGAGGACAACACCCACGCCTTCAAGACGCCGATCGCCGTCATCCGCCACTCCTTGGAGCCCCTCGGTCAGGCGGTGCCAGACATCGACAACCGCGCCCACAGCGCCCTCGACCGGATCCACAAGGCCTTGGACCGGCTGGACGAGCTGGTCTCCTACGCCCGGCGCATGGACGAAACCGAGGCCCACCTCATCAACCCGCCACGCCAGCGGGTCGACTTGTCGAAGGTCCTGGATGACATCCTCACCAGCTATTCCGACCTGGTGAACCAGCACCGCATCAATCTGCAGGTGTCACTGGAATCTCAGGTTTGCGTCCAGGCCAGCACCGATCTGCTGGAGACGGTGCTCGAGAACCTGATCGAGAACGCCATCAGCTTCACCCCGGAAGGCGGGGTCATCGGCGTGTTGCTGCAGACCAAGCCGGACGACGCGGTGCAACTCATCATCGAGGATACCGGGCCCGGCGTGCAGGAATCGGAGCTCGAGAAGATCTTCAACCGGTACTATTCGCGCCGCGATAAGGCCGACCCCGACCTGCCCCTAAGTACCGGACACCAGGGCATCGGCCTTTGGATTGTCCGCAGCAACGTCCAGGCAATCGGCGGCTCGGTCCGCGCGGAACGCGGCGCGGCGGGCGGCCTAAGGGTGGTGATAGTGCTGCCGGCGGCACCACCCCGGTAGTACGAAAGTCGCGGAATTCTGCCGTTTATTTTGTAACTGAATGTAAACAGCGTAACAGAATGTAAACCAGGCCGGACCGATCATGCGGCCCTGTACTACAAGGGCCGGCCATGCCGTCACGCCAAACCGTTCTGGTCGTCGATGACGACGAACTGCTGCGCACGCTCATTCGCGAGACGCTGCAGGAAAACTTCAAGGTTCTTGAAGCCGATGATGGTGCGGAAATCGAGTCTACCCTGAAGGAGAAGCGGGTCGACCTCGTTGTGCTGGACGTCACGCTTCCGGGCGACGACGGCTTCTCCGTAATGCGGCGGCTACGAAAGCAAAGCCAGGTCCCGGTCATCATGCTCACCGCCAAGTCGGAGGTTGTCGACCGGGTCGTCGGCCTCGAACTCGGCGCCGACGACTACATCTGCAAACCGGTGGAGATGCGCGAACTGCTGGCCCGGGTTCGGACCGTGCTGCGCCGCCTGGACAACCGCCGTCCGTCGAGCGCGGCGGAAACCGCGCGACACCGGTTCAACGGCTTCACCCTCGACATCGGTAAACGGCAGTTGTCCGCCGATAGCGGCTGCGAAATCCCCCTGACCAGCGGCGAGTTCGACCTGTTGCGCGTGTTGGCCGAGCATCCAAACGAGACCATGAATCGTGACGACCTGCTGGAAGCCACCCGGGACCGTGATTGGAACCCGTTCGACCGCAGCATCGACGTGCTGATCGGCCGGCTACGCAAAAAGATCGAAGATGACCCGAAGAACCCGGAGATCATCAAGACCGTCCGGGGCACGGGCTACATCTTCGCGACGGACGTCAGCAGCAGCTAGCCGGCGCCCACTGCCCTGCAAGCGCCCCTCTAGGGCGACTAAGCTCGACAGATTAACTGCTGATTTCCCGCAAGGCCCCGAGTATGGTTAACGCCAGCACGCGTTATGGTTAACGATGCGTGAAGTCCAAAGGACAACAGGGAAAGGAAGAGAACATCATGAAATACGAGACCCTCCACCGTATGTGGCGGCTCGGCGCCATCGCCGTCGGCGCTTCGATGACGCTCAGCGCCTTCGCTGTCCAAGCCGAGGTGGTCTTCCACCGCGGCAACACCGGCGAACCCGAAACCCTAGATCCACATCGCACCTCGACGACCTACGAAGCCCACATCCTCCACGATCTGCTGGAAGGCCTGGTCGTGCACGCCGCCGACGGCTCGCTGGCGCCGGGCGCGGCGGAAAGCTGGGAAATCAGCGAGGACGGCCTGCAATACGTCTTCAAGATCCGCGACGACGCCCGATGGTCGAACGGCGACCCCGTCACCGCGGAAGACTTCGCCTTCTCGCTACAGCGCATCCTGACCCCGGACACCGGCGCCAAATACGCCAACATTCTCTATCCCATCAGGGATGCCGAGAAGATCAACAACGGCGAGGTCCCAGCAGATCAGCTCGGCGTGGCAGCACTTGACGAAAAAACGCTGCAGATCACCTTGGAGGCGCCAACCCCCTTCTTCCTCGAACTACTGACTCACCAGACCGGTCTGCCGGTCCACAAGGGACAGGTCGAAGCCCATGGCGACGATTTCGTCCAGCCCGAGAATTATGTGAGCAACGGCGCGTACAAACTGGAAGAAGTCGTCCCGCAGGCGCACATCAAGTCCGTGCGCAACGAGTTCCATTGGGACAAAGACAACATCCAGGTCGACACGGTTTTCTACTACCCGACCGAAGACCGGGCCGCCGCGCTGCGCCGCTTCCAGGCCGGTGAGATCCATGTGAACAACGATGTGCCACAGGATCAGGTCCGCTGGATGCGCGAAAACATCGCCGACGAATTCAAGGCGTCGCCACGCCTCGGCACCTACTACTACGCACTGGACATGCGCGATCCCGATCTAGCCGACGCGCGCGTACGCCAGGCCCTGTCGATGGCCATCGACCGCGAATTCCTGGTCGAGGAAATCACCGGCGCCGGCCAGGTTCCGGCCTACAGCTTCGTTCCGCCTGGAACCAACAACTATGACGAACCGGCCATTGCCGATTACGCCAAGCTGTCGATGATCGACCGGGAAGAAGAGGCCATCGCGTTGTTGACCGACGCCGGTTTTGGCCCGGACAACCCGCTGGAGCTGGAGATCCGCTACAACACGTCGGAAAACCACAAGCAGGTGGCCCTCGCCATTGCCGACATGTGGGCACCGCTCGGTGTGGAGGTCAAACTCCTCAACACCGATGTCGCCACCCACTACGGCTATCTGCGCGACAAGGGTGAGTTCCAGGTCGCCCGCGCCGGTTGGATCGGCGATTACAACGATCCGCAGAACTTCCTGTTCATGGTGGAGAGCGACAACGCCGGCTTCAACTACGCGAACTACAACAGCGCCGAATACGACGCGTTGATGGACCAGGCCGCCGCCACCATCGATCTCGACGAACGGGCGAAGATCCTACGGCAGGCGGAAGAGCTGTTCATGGCCGATCTGCCGTTCATTCCGATCTACCACTACGTCAATCTCGAACTGGTGTCGGAGAAGGTGGAAGGCTGGGAGCAGAATCTCCAGGGCCGCCATCTGACCCGCTACGTGAAGCTCGAGCAATAACAGCAACGACAAGCCCGGCATCACCCGATGCCGGGCCTGCTCTTTGACTGACATGCTGGCCTACGCCGTCCGCCGTCTGTTTGGCGCGATCCCGACGATCTTTGTGATCATCGCGATCTCGTTCTTCATGATCCGGCTCGCACCGGGCGGACCCTTCTCGCTCGAACGCCCGCTGCCCGCCAACATCATGCGCAACCTCGAGGCGATCTATCACCTCGACAAGCCGTTGATGGTGCAGTTCTGGATCTATCTGCAGAACCTGGTGCAGGGCAATCTCGGCCCGTCGATGGTCTACCGTGACCTGTCGGTGGCGGAGATCATCGGCAGCGGTCTGCCGGTTTCGATCCAGTTCGGCGGCGCCGCCATTCTGTTGGCTCTGGTCGTTGGTGGCGTGCTCGGTTCCTACGCCGCACTCAAACAGAACCAGATGTCCGATTACTCCGTCATGGCGATCGCCATGGTCGGCATTACCATTCCCAACTTCGTCATGGCGCCGCTGCTGCAGTTGATCCTCGGTGTTGAGTTAGGATGGCTGCCGGTGGGCGGCTGGGGCGAAGGTGCGTTTCGCAACAAAGTCCTGCCGGTCATTGCCCTGGCCCTGCCACAGGTCGCGGTGGTTGCCCGTTTGACCCGCGGCAGCATGATTGAGGTCTTGCGCACCAACCCGATCCGCACTGCCCGGGCCAAGGGCCTGCCGGAACGGATTGTCATTGGCCGCCACGCCCTGCGCGCCGCCTTGCTGCCGGTCGTCTCCTATCTCGGCCCGGCCGCCGCCGCCCTGCTGACCGGCTCCGTAGTGATCGAGACCATCTTTGGCGTGCCCGGCGTCGGGCGCCTGTTTGTCCAAGGTGCCCTCAACCGCGACTACACCTTGGTGATGGGCACGGTGATCCTGATCGCCTGTTTCATTGTCATCTTCAACCTTCTGGTCGACCTGATCTACGGCGTGCTCGACCCGAAGGTGCGCTACGATTGAACGGCCGATGACCACGGTCTCCCAATTCGAGCAAACGGTTCCTGGCGGGGAGATAAAGGGCCGCAGCCTATGGGCCGACGCCTGGGCCCGCCTGCGGTCCAACCGCGCAGCCGTTGCCGGCGCGATCGTGCTGGCAATCATTGGACTCGCATCGCTCTTCGGGCCGATGCTATCGCCCCACGACGTCGGCCAAGTCTATCGCTCCTACATCAAGGTTCCGGCCAGCACAACCGCCTATCCGCGGGAAGCGGAAATCCCCGACCTGCTGAAAACCGCGTTGCGCCGCAGCCGCGCCGACATCACTAGCCTGGACGTCGACGGCGACCTGGTGACCCTGACGCTGACCGCCGAACGCGAGATCGACCCGCGCATCACCCGCAGCGTCGAACGCAACGCCGATTTCACCAACGTGCAGATCATCGAGACCAGCCCCGACGGCCTGTCGCTGACCATGCAGATGGAGGTCACCCGCTCCTATTTCCTGTTTGGCACCGATGCCAACGGCCGCGACCTGCTGACCCGCACGCTGTTCGGCGGCCGCATCTCGCTGATGATCGGCCTGCTTGCGACCTTCGTCAGCCTGATCATCGGCGTCACCTACGGCGCCACCGCGGGCTTCATCGGCGGCCGCGTCGACAGTGTGATGATGCGCATCGTCGACGTGCTCTACTCGATCCCCTTCATGTTCTTCGTCATCCTGCTGATGGTGTTTTTCGGCCGTAACATCATACTGATGTTCGTGGCTGTCGGTGCCGTCGAATGGCTGGACATGGCGCGCATCGTCCGTGGCCAGACCCTGAGCATCAAGCGCCGTGAGTTCATCGAGGCGGCCCATGCCTGCGGCGTCTCGACAACGGCCATCATACGTCGGCACATCGTCCCCAACACGCTGGGGCCGGTCGTCGTCTACATGACCCTGCTGGTGCCGAAAGTGATTTTGCTGGAAAGCTTCCTCAGCTTCCTCGGCCTTGGCGTGCAGGAACCGATGACCAGTTGGGGCGTGCTAATCTCCGAAGGCGCCAACAACATCGTCGAAGCACCTTGGATGCTGATCTTCCCGGCGACCTTCCTCGCGCTCACCCTGTTCGCCTTCAACTTCGTCGGCGACGGCCTGCGCGACGCCCTGGACCCCAAAGACCGATGAGCTTGCTGGCGGTGGAAAATCTCGAAGTTCGGTTCGACACCGCTGACGGCGAGGTCTGCGCCGTCAATGACGTCTCTTTTTCGGTCGAACCCGGCGAAACCCTCGGCATCGTCGGCGAATCCGGTTCCGGCAAGAGCCAGGTGTTCTTCGCCGTCATGGGCTTGCTCGCCGCCAACGGCCGCGCCCGGGGCAAGGTGCGGTTCCGCGACACCGATCTGCTCGGCATGCCCGTCTCCCAACTCAACACCATCCGTGGCGCCCACCTGTCGATGATCTTTCAGGATCCGATGACATCGCTGAACCCCTATCTGCGCGTCAGCAAGCAGATGACGGAGGTGTTGGTTCAGCATCAGCACAAGAGCGAGCAGGACGCCCGGCGGATCGCCATCGAACTGTTAGAGCGCGTGCAGATCCCCGAGGCGGCTCGCCGTTTCGACCAATACCCGCACGAGTTTTCCGGCGGCATGCGCCAGCGCGTGATGATCGCCATGGCGCTGCTGTGCCAACCCGATCTGCTGATCGCCGACGAACCCACCACCGCGCTCGATGTCACGGTGCAGGCGCAAATCCTCGACCTGCTGGCGCAACTCCGCGACACCCTCAACACGGCGATTATCCTCATCAGCCACGATTTCGGTGTCGTCGCCGGCCTCTGCGAACGGGTCGCCGTCATGTACGCCGGCCGCATCGTCGAAACAGCCCCGGTGCGCGAGATCTTCTATCGGCCGCAGCACCCTTACACCCGCGGCCTGCTGCAATCGTTGCCGCGTCTCGATGCCGACGATCATCAGGAGTTGCCAACCATTCCCGGACAGCCGCCAAACCTGCAGAGCCTCGGCGAAGGCTGCGCCTTCAGCGAACGCTGTCCCCTGGTGCAACCCCATTGCCTGACCGACCGGCCATTGCTGCGCCAGATCGCCGAGGATCACAGCAAAGCCTGCCACCGGGACCTCGCCGCATGAACGCCCCGTTACTGTCCGTCCGCGATCTGAAGGTCCATTTCCCGATCCGGGTCGGCGGCGTCCTGCAAGGCAGGTACAAGCAGCTAAAGGCCGTGGACGGTGTCAGCTTCGATCTGATGCCCGGCGAAACGCTGGGTATCGTCGGCGAATCCGGTTGCGGTAAGTCGACAATGGGCCGGGCCGTCCTGCAACTGATCAAGCCGACCCAGGGTCAGGTCATCTGGCTGGGCCAGGATCTCGCCAAACTGGGCGCCAAACAGATGCGCGCCAAGCGCCAGGACATGCAGATCATCTTTCAGGATCCGCTAGCTTGTCTGAACCCGCGCATAACCGTCGGCGACATCATTGCCGAACCCCTGCGGACCTTTCACCCCGACATGACATCAGCCGAAGCCAAGTCGCGGGTGCAGAAGCTGATGCAGCAGGTCGGCCTGCACCCGAACATGATCAACCGCTATCCCCACGAATTCTCCGGCGGCCAGTGCCAGCGCATCGGCATTGCCCGGGCGATGATTGTCGAGCCGCGGCTGATCGTCTGCGATGAGCCGGTGTCGGCCCTCGATGTCTCCATTCAGGCGCAAATCATCAATCTACTGCGCGATCTGCAGCAGCGGTTCCAGCTCTCGCTGATTTTCATCAGCCACGACCTGTCGGTGGTGCGCCATATCAGCCACCGCATCATGGTCGTCTATCTGGGCAAGGTGATGGAGGTCGCCGACCGCGACGCCCTCTACACCCACCCGCGTCACCCCTACACCAAGGCGCTGATTTCCGCCGTACCCCTGCCCGACCCAGACCAGGAGCGGGCCAAGCAGCGCATCGTCCTCAGCGGCGATCTCCCCTCCCCGCTGAACCCGCCACCCGGCTGCGTGTTTGCCAGCCGCTGCCCCATTCGCACCGAGCTATGCGCGACCACGCCGCCGGTGCTAGAAGAACGGTCGACCGATCACCACGCCGCCTGCCATCACAGCGAATGACCCCAGAACAGCGCGACGAATTGCTCCAAGCCCTCAATCGGCTTGGCGACCCCGAAGACGCGGCCGCACTGGCCGCGGCCCGCCAAGCGGCCGAACTCGTCGGGACTGCCGAAACATCATGGGATGACCTGATCCGCGCCCCTTTGGATGACGACGAGCCCGGGGAAGAAGCAGAAGACGAGGCACCGGCCACCGCCCCCGAACTGAACGAACAGGCCGCATCTTCCGCGGAGAACAAGGAAGCGTCGGCCCTGATCGAAAAGCTGCTGGCCCGCGACCTCTACGAAGGCACGCGGGAGGAGCTGCTGGCCTACCAGGAAGACATCGCCGCCGGCGAGTTCCAGGCCGACGATTTGCAGTATCTACGCGCGCTCGACAGCCGGTTGCAGAGCAAAAAGAAGTAGGCTTAGCCCTGCTTGTCGGGCATCGGTTGGCAATACTGGCCCGACAGCGATGCGCACAATTGGCGCGCCGCCGCGCGGCTCTCCAACGGCCCGGCGAAGATCCGGTACCACTCCCCCTTGGCCCCCAGATCGGTCTGCCGGACCGTGAGCGTCAGCGGTTTCAGCGCTTCGAATTGACCGCTGAGCCGCGACCACTCCGGCGCGGCGCCACTTTCGTCGCGCACCGACGCGAGATGCACCAGCCAGCCGCCGGTTGACTCTGCCACCGGGGCCGGCGACGCCTCCGGTTTCTCCGCAACTTCGACAACTGACGGTGCGGCCACTTCGACCGGTTCAGGCGTGGCCATGATGGGGTCCGAGACAATGTCCGCCGCCGTGCCCGCCAGCTCCACCGGGCCGGCCAGCCCCAACACCGCCGGGTCCGGCGCGATCGCCGGCACGAATTCGTCGGCCTTCTCCGCATCCACCATATCAGCCGATGCAACCACCACCGGCGCGGCCTCGCGCGGCCCATGCCCGTTCACCAGGGTCACCGGACCGAACGCCCGGTCGGCCCCCGGGCGCAGGAACGGGCTATCGGTGCTCTGTGACATCAGCGAAAGGGTTACAGAGAATGGTGGCGGGGCCGGTGCCGCCGGCACAACGACGTCATTTGACGGCAGCACCGCCGGCGGCGGTGCCGCGACCGTCCCGAATCGCACCGGCGGGACGCTCAGATCGATGGTTGCCGCTGACGGCTGGGTCGATTCGATAAACACGGCGCGTGGCGCGCTGGACGAGATCGCGCCCAGCAAGACCACCGTCAGCCCAGCCGCACTAAGCGCGGTGTCCAACCGGTCCCAGCCCATCCATCGCCCGCGGCGCGGCGA
>JANQOE010000013.1 GCA_028279245.1 Alphaproteobacteria bacterium | reverse complement strand
CGTTGACCACGCGCTCAAACATCTCCGGCGCCATTTCCTCGCCGCGTACGGTGATCGCGGCGCAGTTCACTAGAATGTCCAAGCGATCGGTCGAACTTGCCAACGCGTCGATGGCGGCTTGGTCGGTTACGTCGAGTTTGATGTAGGGGTATTTGCCCTGGTCGGTTGGTGCCGGTGTGTCCTCGACACCGGTGATCCGTACATTGGCTCCGTTGTCCCGGAAGGCGGCGGCGATTGCCGCGCCGATGCCACCGCGGCTGGCGCCAACGATCAGGACTTGCTGACCGGTGAAATCAAAGGGGGCCGTGTTCATCTGTCTACGCCTGCGCATCTGTGAGGTTGCGGATTGTGCCGGGCGCAATTGGTTTGCCGCGCCGTGCGGAGGCGATGGCGGCGAATGCAAGGGCCAGCGCATCCAGATTGTCGCGGGCATTGTTGATGGGTGAGGTTCCCTGTTCCGCGGCGTGTAGCAGGGCGCCCATGGTTCCGATGAAGCCTTCGGTGAACCAGGTTCCTTCCAGCTCCGGCCGGGCGCGTCCGTGTTCCGTCGTCATGGTCACTTGCTGGTCGTTCAAGTCGGGTCCGACACTCGCGACCGTACCGGCCGAGCCGGTGACCACCGTGCGGTCCTCCGCGCCAAACCGGGTTGCGGCGTCGAATATGAGCGCGGCCTGGCCGCCGTCGAACTCGACTAGGGCCTGTGCCAACAGTGCCGGCCGGACGTCCTGACCCGCGGCGCTCGCTGTCGTGGCGTACACCTGCGTGCCACGGTTGCCGATCAGGCTGGCGAGGAAATCGAACCAGTGGATCGCGAAGTCGTAGAAGATGAGGTCATCGAGTTGCTCGAATGCGGTGCCGCGGATCCAACTGTGATCCCAATGCACGGTCTGGTGACAGGATTGCACGTCGCCGATCAGACCGGCGCCCACGGCTTCGCGCAGCCAAGCGAAGTGAGGCGCCCAGCGGCCGTTCTGGTTCACGGCCAGAACGACCCTGTTCTCGTCCGCGAGATCGGCGAGGCGCACACCGGCATCCAGATCGAGCACGAATGGTTTTTGCGAAAGCACGTGCTTCCCAGCCCGCAGTGCGGTTTCGATCATCGCGAAGCGCTCAGCGGGGTGCGGCGTCAGGTCGACGACTTCGATGTCGTCGCGGGTCAGTGTCCGCTCGATATCATCGGTCGCTTCGGCTTGAGGATAGTACTCGTCGCGCCGGGCTTCGGCCTTGGACAGGGTGCGGTTGCAGATGACGGTAACGTCGAAGCCGGCAGTTTTGTAGGCGCCGAGGTGTGCGGCGGAGATTCCGCCGGCTCCGACCAGTGCGATGCCCGGGCGGTACTCGCTGGGGAGGGGCGGCTTGTAGGGCAGGTCGGGCGCCGGGATTTCGGCCGCGGCCTTGGTTTTGAGGGCGTAGGTATCGACGTCGGGTTCGCTCATTGGACGAGCTCGACCGTGCGTTTCTCCGCGGCGGACAGCACCGCGCTGTCGACGATGCGTTGTGCTGTCAGACAGAGCGACGGTTCGAGGGGGCCGCGGATCGGCTGACCGTCGGCGATCCTTGCCAGCATGTACTCGATCGGGGCGCGCCGGCCTTCCGGCAGGACATCGACGGGCACCGGCGTGGCCGCTGGTGTCTCGCGGGTCTGCGCCGTGACATGGTCCTCGTAGTCGTAGCTGGCGATTGTTCCGTCGGTGCCGACCAGCACGAAGCCGCATTTCGGCTGCGGTTGCAGGGTCCAGGGGTCGGTGAAGGTGCCCCACCGCGTTTCCAGTTTTGAGAGTCCCTGGGCGTAGCGGCAGACCGTGATCGAATGCTGGTCCACTTCGACGCCGGGGGTCTCGTCGACCACACTGGTCACCTCGATCGGCGCGGCACCGTCCATGAACCAGGTACCGAGGGTCGCGCCGTAACCGAGATAGTCGAGCAAGCTGCCGCCGCCAGAGGCCTTCTTGTACCACCAGGAGGTCCGCTTCTGCTGTTCCACTTCCTCCGGCGATACCTCGACCTTATCGGCGAGGTGATACAGCGGGCCGCGATTGCCATCGTAGTAGTGGACTTCGATCAGGTCGCCGATCGTTCCTTCATCGATCAGCCGCTTGGCCGTGACGTGGCAGGGATACCAGGCAAGCGGCCAGTTGATCGCCAGATGCCGGCCGGTGTCCGCCATTGCCGTCATCATGCGTCTGGCGTCGGCGACGCTGGCGGCGAACGGCTTCTCGACAAGGACGTGCAGCCCATTGGGCGCCGCCGCCTCGACATAATCGGCATGTTCGGCGGTGGCGGAACATACGATGGCAAGGTCGGCGCCGGGTGCGGCGAGACACTGCCCTAAGTCGGTGAACACGCGGGAGTCTGGGATCTCGAAGTTGGAGATGGCAGTTGCCATGCGGGAAGGGTCGGTGTCGAAGATGCCGGCGATCTCGGCTTCGGGGTGATCCCAGACCTCGCGCAGGAGATCGCCCATGTGCATGTGATCGAAACTAAGGCCCAATACCCCAAACTTCGCCATGCCATCCTCCCTGGTTTACTTGACTTTGGATTAGATCACGTGGCGGGTCGTATCAAGCCGGCTTCAGCTGCGTTAGTTGGCTCCGATGATGAAGCCGCCGCCGGATGCATCCAGCCGGCATCCGGAAACGAAAGACGCCTCCGACGAGAGGAGCCAGAGGATCGGGGCGGCGATTTCGTCGGCTTCGGCCACCCGGTTCATGGCGATCGTCGCGGATACCGCGGCGCGCACGTCCGGGTTGCTTCGCACGGTGTCCGTCATGTCTGTCAGTGTCACGCCGGGGCGGACCGCGTTGACCCGGATGCCCTCGGTCGCGACTTCCTTCGCCAGCCCGACGGTGAAAGCATCAACCGCGGCTTTCGACGCGGCGTAGTGGCTGCGTTCCGGGCGTCCGCCGATGGTTGCGGCCATGGAAGAGACGTTAACGATCGAACCGCCGGCGCCGCCGCGTTTGGTGGACATGCGGCGCACGGCCTCGCGGCAGCAGAGCATTGTGCCGATGACATTCACCGCCATGAGGTCGGTAAGGGCCTGTGCGTCAAACTCCGCTACCGCGCCGCCGCCGCCATCGATGCCGGCGCTGTTCACCAGCGCGCCAATCGAGCCGAACTCGTCGATGACGGCATCGAACATGCGGACGATCTGGCTTTCGTCGCCTACATCGGCCTGAAACGGCGCCGCCACGCCACCCTGGCGGCGGATCTCAGCGACAAGTTCGTCCGTAGCACGCTGGTCACTCCGATAGTTTATGGCGAGGCGATACCCTGCGGCTGCCGCCCGCCGGGCCGTTGCAGCGCCTATCCCGCGCGAGCCACCGGTGATGAGTAGAACGTCTCCCATGATTCCCTATTGGTCGGACCAATTATGGTTAAAAGCTCATGAACCGCTGTACCAACCGGTCGATGTGCGCCACCATGGCGATGCGCGCCTCATCCGGTTGCCGCTGGCGCATGAATGATACGATCTCCCGGTGATCGGTCGCGGAACGGCGGCGATGCTCCACCGAACGCGAGCCGAGATACCAGGTGTTCCAGAGCGGGCCCTTGCGGAATTCCCAGAGGTGATCGACGTAGGGGGCGATGAGGCTGTTCCCCGAGCACTCGGCGATCATGACGTGTAAGCGCTGGTCGAAAGTATTATAGGCCTCAAAATCCTCGACGGACTTCGATGTTTCCTCGACGATAGCGACGAGTTCCTCGATCTGGCTATCCTCGGCGCGCATAGTCGCACGATAGACAGACTCGCCTTCGATGACTCGCCGGATTTCCAGCACTTCGGCGGGTCCTGGCTCCGGCGGCAGCAGTAGCGATTGGGCGACGTTCGGCCGGCGGTCACGGACAAACACGCCGGAGCCGATCCTGATCTCGACAACGTTGGCGATCTCGAGCGCCAGCAATGCCTCGCGGACCGTCTGCCGGCTGACGCCGAGGCGCTTGACGAGTTCCCTTTCCGGCGGAAGACGTGATCCGCCACGGTACTTCTCATTACGCATCATCGCCTCGAGGCGCGCAGCGACCTCTTGATACAACCGGGGCGGTCGCGGCCCACGGTCGGTACCGTTTGATTTGAGGGAAAGGACGTCTTCGTCGGTCAACTGCTTCATCCCCGCAGTCCTGGACGGTCAGGCTCCATAACCGGTTGACGTTGCAACATCCACATGAAACTATTTATATTGGTCGGACCAATCAAGTGACCAATAGGGAAGAGCCAATAGGGCAGCCAGACAAGACAACTGCCCGCGGAACTAGGGAGCAGGACATGTTTAGCGACAAAAAAGCGCGCCGGCGCAGCGTCCTAAAGGGCGCAGCCGCGACCGCCGCTTTGGGCGCCACCGGGCTGTACGCGCCGGCCGTGCTATCCCAAACGCGGAAATTCGAAGGCACAACTATCAATGGCGCAGCCTTCAGCCATACCTTCAGTGCGCATGTCCGGGATTTGATCCCGGAGTTCGAGGAATTGACCGGCATCACGGTCAATTTCCAGGACCAGGCGTTTCCGGTCTACAACCAGCAGGCCGATCTCGAGCTGTCGACCGGCGGCAGTGCGCTCGACTTCGTCAACATCACCTTCATCTTCTCAGGCCGTTGGATCGGGGCAGGGTGGATGCATCCGCTGGACGACTTCATCAACGATCCGGAGATGACCCCGGCTGACTGGAATCCGGGCGATTTCGCGGGCGGCGCGCAGGCGTCGCTGCAAGATGCCGACGGCAACACCTACGGTTTTGCGTGGGAAGCCGGCGCGATGATCATGAGTGCGTCGCGCTCCGATATCCTGGACGAGGCCGGGGTCGAGATGCCGACGACGTTCGACGAACTGGTGAATGTCTGCGACGCGATCCACAACAAGGACGGCGTCGCCGCATTCGTCGCCGACAAGCTGCATCATTGGAACTGGATTCCGTATCTGATGGGCTTCGGCGGGAAGGTCTTTAAGGACCCGCCAGGCGATTTGACGCCGACGCTGGACACGCCAGAAGCGGCGCAGGCGGCGGAGTTCTACGCCAATCTGTTGTCGAGCTATGGCCCGGAGGGTGTGCTTTCGTTCACGGACGAGCAGGCCTTGAATGCGCAGTTGAACGGGCGGGCGAATATCCGAACCCAGGCGATTGCATGGCATACGCCGTTGGCCAACAGCCCAGACAGCAAGGTGAAGGATTCGGTTCGCTTTGCGCTGATGCCGGGTGGCCCGGCCGGTAACTTCCCGGGTTCGAACAGCCACGGGTGGGGTATCCCGGTCGGCTCGAAGAACAAGGAAGCGGCTTGGGAATTCATCAAGTGGGTGATGAGCCCCGACGTGCAGCGGCGGATTGCCATCGATCAGGGCTATTCGGCCGTGACACGCCGTTCGATCATCGAGTCAGATGCCTACAAGACGCAGATGACGTTCGGCGGACAGGATGTGGCCTCGTTGTATCTGCAAGTGCTCGAGCTTGGTGGGAAGTCCGGCTATATGAAGTACCGCACCGTGCCGGTGTTCCCGCAGATCGGCGACAAAATCAACAAGGCGATCGAGCGGGTGGCGACCGGCCAGCAGAACGGCGCGGACGCGATGGCCCAAGCGCAAGATGAAACGATCTCTGACTTCCGTAAGGCCGGGGTGGAGATGGATCTGTAACGCACAGTCGTTGGGGCTGACCTTGCCGGGTCAGCCCCTTTTCTTGCGCGAGAGGGTCCAATCCATGTGCGGAATGGGTGCGATTTGACGGCGGCTGCTAGCGATATTGCACTTGTGCGGGGGCGGTCTAAGGGCCGTAGCTTCGACCGGACCCAGCGCCTTTTTTACTGGTATTGCCTGTTACCGGCGCTGTTGGTGCTGGGTGTCATCACCCTGTTGCCGACGATCTACCTGATCCTCGTCAGCCTCACGCCGCTTGATCTCACCAGGCCGAATACGTGGTGGAACTTCTCAAATCCGACCCTGAACTATGAACTGCTGCTAGAGGACCGGCGGTTCCACAATTCGATGTGGGTGCAAGCGAAGCTGTCGTTCTGGACCGTGTTGTTGCAGCTCGTGCTCGGTTTTCTATTTGCGTTGTTGCTAAACATGCGGTCGTCGCTGCTGCAGGCGCTGCGGACCGTGTTCTTGATTCCGATGGTGTTGCCGCCAATCGTCGTCGCCATCATCTGGAAGGTTCTATACACGCCGGACATCAGTCCGTTCTATTGGGCGTTCAAGGCGTTCGGCTGGAGCGTACCGGCGCTCATCACCGATCCCAATTGGGCGCTGACCGCGATCATCATTGCGGATACCTGGGAGTGGTTTCCCTTCACGATGCTGATGATCCTGGCGGGTCTGCAAATGATGCCGCAGGAATATGTCGACGCGGCACGGATCGACGGGGCCAGCCCGTTTCAGACGACTTTGTTTATTACCTTGCCGTTCCTCAAGGGTGTTCTGCTGGTCGCCGGGCTGTTTCGACTGATTGACAGTATCAAGGCCTTTCCACTGATTTTCATTCTGACCGAAGGCGGACCCGGTACTGTCACTGAGGTCACCAACTATTACTCGTTCGTTCAGGCTTTCAGTTTCTCGTTCCTCGGCTTTTCGAGCGCCATTACGGTCGTCATGGTTGCGGCGACCCTCATTCTAAGCTGGATCATCATTCGGCTGGTCGGGTGGGGAGGCGAGGATGGCTGAGATAGCACTCGGTGTCTCCGAGAAGCATCTACCCGGCCTCGCCGCGTACCGGCGGCAGATCTGGGAACGCCGGTTGTTGCATGCGCTGGTGTTGTTCCTGGTGTTCCTGATCATGTTCCCGTTTTTGTGGCTGGTCATCATGTCGTTCAAGAGCGACCCGGACATTCTGGCATGGCCTCCGAAACTGTTCTTCAAGCCGACATTGGAGAACTATACGGGATTGTGGGACGACGAGTTTCCGCGTTCTTTCCTGAACAGCGTGATCACCAGTGTCGGTTCGACGGTCATCTCGATGGTGCTGGGCGTTCCGGGCGCTTATGCGCTGTCGCGGGCGGCGCGGCGCGGCGGCAGCAACGCGATGAGCCTGTTCATCCTGGCGACACGCATGGCGCCGCCGATCGCGTTCACAATCCCTTATTTTCTAGTGTACCGGAACTTGGGGCTGCTCGATACCCGGCTCGGTCTCATCATCATATACCTGACGATCAATCTATCGCTGGTGATCTGGGTGATGCGCACCTTCTTCGATGCAATTCCCCGGTCGATGGAAGAGGCGGCCTGGATTGATGGGGCATCGCTTTGGCAGGGCTTCACAAAGATCGTGTTGCCGATGTCGGGGCCGGGGCTGGCGGCAACCGCCATTCTCTGCTTTTTGTACGCTTGGAACGACTTCTTTTTCGCCCTCATTCTAACCCGGACGGATGCCATGACGGCGCCGGTCGCGGTGGTCAACTTCCTCGACTACCAGGGTTGGCAATGGGGCAAAATCGCGTCCGGCGGCGTCATGGTGATGCTGCCGGTGCTCGTTTTCTCACTCGCCGTTCGGAAATTTTTGGTGCACGGCCTGACCGCCGGCGCCGTCAAAGGATAGATCATATGTCAGAGCCGTCTCGCCCCAATATCATTTTCATTATCACCGATCAGCAGCGTTTCGACACGATAGGCGCGCTCGGCTTTCCGTACGCCGACACACCACATTTGGACCGCCTGGTCCGTGAGGGCGTCAGTTTTGATAACTGCCATATTACCGGCGCGTCGTGCGTGCCGTCGCGGGCGAGTCTGTTCAATGGCTACTATCCGCACACCACCGGTGTCCTGCGGAATGGCAATCTGTGGCACCGGACTTGGGTCGAGCGGCTTAACGAAGCCGGCTATCACTGTCTCAACATGGGCAAGATGCATACCTTGCCCTTTGATGCGCCGGCCGGTTTCCACGAGCGCCACATTGTCGAGAACAAGGACCGTTACCTTGAGCACCGGTATTACTTCGACGAGTGGGACAAAGCGCTGGCCAGCCATGGCCTGGTGAAACAACAACGGGAACTGTACCGCCAGCGGGACGATTACGATCAACGGCTTGGAGCGTTCGAGTGGGAACTGCCCGAGCATCTGCATTCCGATGTGTTCGTCGGTCAGCGGGCGAAATGGTGGCTGGAAACCCATCCGCAGAAAGAGCCGTTATTCCTGCAAATCGGCTTTCCCGGCCCGCACCCGCCGTTCGATCCGATCCCGCGCTATGCGGAACCGTACTTGCGGCGCAACGATCTGCCCGTGCCGCAGGTGACGGCCGAGGAGCTGGATTCGCTGCCGCCGCCATACAAGGAGTTGCGCAAGCACAACACCGAGGTCGATCATGACTCGGTGTTATGGAGCCTCGACCCAAGTCCGGACCAGTTGCACCGGATGTGGGCCTACTACATGGCCAACGTAACGATGATTGACGAGCAAATCGGGGTGTTGCTGCAGACCCTGGATGCGCGCGGGTACCTCGAGAATACGGTGCTGATCTTCACGTCGGACCATGGCGACTGCATGGGGCACCATGGCCAGATCGAAAAGTGGACCATGTACGACGACATCACGCGGGTGCCCTGCATCTTTTGGTCGCCGGGGCGATTTGCGGCCGGGCAGCGGATCGATGGGCTGTGTCAGCTTTTCGACCTGGGACCGACGATCCTGGAACTCGCCGGGGTCGAGGTGCCGGAGTCCTTCGAGGCCACATCACTGCTGCCCGCCATGACAGGCGGGGATTGGCAGGCGCGCGAGTGGGTCTTCACGGAGCAACAGGGCGACTTCAACTTGACCGGCACGCGCTTCGAAACCGGCGTGCGCTCAAAGGACTGGAAGCTGGTGCACTTCCTCGGCGAGACCGTGGGGCAGCTGTTCAATCTTCGCGATGATCCGCGTGAGGTCGTGAACCTTTGGAACTCGCCGGAGCATCAGACCATCAAATCGGAGATCCTGGGGAGGTTGGGCATGTGGCACTTGGAGAGCCAGTTTCATACGCGACAATGGGCGAAGGACGCGCGCTGATGGAGCTAACCGGAAAAACCAATCTGTACGGTATCCTGGCGCATCCGGCCGCGCATGTGCGTGCGCCGATGTTCATCAATCCGGTGTTCGAGAAGTATGGCCTCGACGCGTTTCTGGTGGTCCTGCACGTGCACCCGGATGACCTTGAGGCGACGGTTCCGGCGTTGCAGAAGGTGCGCAACCTGAAGGGCCTGATCCTCACCATTCCGCACAAGCCGGCGCTGGCGCGGATGTGCGATGAGCTAGGCCCGAACGGCAAGCTCATGCGGGCGGTCAATACAGTGCGCTTCGAGCCGGACGGTCGGCTGGCCGGTGAGATGTTCGATGGCGTAGGGTTCATCCGTGGTGCCCTGGAAAGCGGCATCGAGCTGGAGGGGCGGCGCATACTGTTGGTTGGTGCCGGTGGCGCGGGTCAGGCAATCGCCTTTGCACTGGCGCAGCACGGTGCCGCTGAAGTGACCATTGCGAACCGCACGCGAGAGACCGCCGACGACCTGGTGGCCCGTATTCGGGACGGTGTGCCGGGTGCCGAGAGTCGTGTGGGTGATGCCGATCCGGCGGGCTATGAGGTCGTTGTCAATGCGACGTCGCTTGGTCTGAAACCCGACGACCCGCTGCCGTTCGATCCGGCGCGGGTCGATCAAGATGCGGCGGTTATCGATATCATCGCGCCAAAGACACGGTTGCAGGAAGAGGTGGCGGCCCGTGGCCTCAAACTCATGGGTGGGCGGCCGATGATCGACACCCAGGTCGTCAGCCAATTGCAGTTCCTCGGCGAACTGCCGCCTGACACGGCCTAGGGAGGCCGGCGATGAAGGGACCGGGCATCATGCTCGTTCAGTTCCTGGGGGCCGATCCGCCGTTCAATCGGCTTGCGACCTTGGCCGAATGGGCGGCGTCTCTGGGATACAAGGGCCTACAGATCCCAACATTCCGGCCGGAGATTTTCGATCTGGCCCAGGCTGCCGAGAGCCAGACCTATTGCGATGACGTGAAAGGGATGTTGGCCGCGCACGGCTTGGAAATCACCGAGTTGTCGACGCATCGGCAAGGGCATGTTGTGGTGTCGCATCCGGCGTACGACCAAACCCTGGCTGACTTCGGACCGCCGGAGGCCCGCGGCAACCGCGCGGCGCGGCAGGAATGGGCGCGCCAGCAGCTATACCTTGCCGCGCAGGCGGCGAGCCGGCTGGGTCTGTGTACCCACGCCACTTTTTCAGGCTCGCTATGCTGGCCCTATTTGTATCCCTATCCGCCGCGGCCCGCCGGGCTGGTTGAAGAGGCGTTCGACGAGCTGGCGCGGGTGTGGCGACCGATCCTCAATGCGTTCGACGAACGTGGCATCGACGTCTGCTTCGAGATTCATCCGGGTGAGGATCTATTCGACGGCTGGACCTTCGACATGCTGCTGGACCGGCTGGATGGGCATCCGCGCTGCAACATTCTGTACGACCCGAGCCACATGCTGTTGCAGCAGATGGATTATCTCGGGTTCATCGATCTCTATCACGAGCGCATCAAGGCGGTGCACGTAAAGGACGCCGAATTTCATGGCGATGCGCGGGGCGGCGCCTATGGCGGGTTTCAGGACTGGGGCAACCGCGCGGGCCGGTTCCGCAGCCTAGGTGACGGCCAGGTCGACTTCGTCGGCATGTTCTCGCGGCTCGCGCATCACGGCTATGACGGTTGGGCCGTGCTGGAATGGGAGTGCTTCCTCAAGCATCCCGAGGATGGCGCGCGTGAGGGTGCCGCATTCATCCGCGATCATCTGATCCGTACGACGTCTCATGCGTTCGACGACTTCATGCGGCCGACGACGGATCGCGAGACCAACCGGCAGATCCTGGGACTGGATTGACGATGTCCAAGGCACTGACGGCAGCGGCGATCGATAGCTACCGGAACGACGGGTTCTACTTCCCGTGCCGGGTGATGAGCGAAGCGGAAGCCAGCGAGCTGCGTGCGGCAATCGAGGTCGCTGATGCCAACCCGGGAGCCGCGGCGTATCCGGACCGGCACAACGATCTCTACCTGTTTAAGCCGCACATGGTGCTCAAGTGGGCTGACACGATCGTCAATCATCCTGGCGTGCTCGACGTCGCGGAGGACATCGTCGGACCGGACATTCTCTGCTGGTCGGCGGGCTTGTTCCGCAAACCGGCGCGGAGTGCCGGTTATGTGTCGTGGCACCAGGACGCGACCAACTATCATTTGGACGACCCGAGCCGCGTGGTGCGGGTCTGGGTCTCGTTGACATCGTCGAATGTATCGAATGGCACGATGGTCTTTGCGCCGGCCAGTCACCAACTCGGGCAACTGCCGCACCGGGATACGGTGCAAGCCGACGGTTTGCTCTCGCGCGGAGAAACGGTTGAGTTAAAGGTCGATCCGGCGATGACGGTGCCAGTCATCCTGTCCCCGGGCGAGGCGTCGATCCACCATCTGCATACGGCGCATGGATCGGGCGGCAACGACAGCGACCAGCCGCGGATCAACCTGGTCATCACCTACATCGCGACGAGTGTTCGACAGCTTGTCGGAAGTGATACGGCGATGCTGGTCCGTGGGCAGGACAGCCATGGTCACTATGAGTTGGAGCCGCGTCCCGTTGCGGACTTCGATAGCGCGGCGGTGGAGGCGCATCGGCGGGCAATGGCGATCCGCAACCGCAACTTCTTCGGCGGCACCGACCGGCTCACCGCCCTGAAAGCGATCATGGCGGATACAGAGACTCGGGACGGGGCTGGAAGGTGAGGAACAGATGGCGTCTCTGACAGTTCGCAACGTGGACAAGCATTTCGGTCCCGTGCAGGTGCTCTACGGGGTCAATCTCAACATCCTGGATGGTGAGTTCGTTGTGTTGGTCGGGCCGTCGGGCTGTGGCAAGTCGACCTTGCTGCGGATGATTGCCGGTTTAGAGCCGGTGGCGGAGGGCGAAATCGAGATCGGCGACCGCGTGGTCAACTATTTGCCACCGAAGGAACGGGACGTGGCGATGGTTTTTCAGAACTACGCACTCTACCCGCACATGACCGTCTTCAAAAACATGGGTTTCAGTCTGAAGCTGCAGAAGGCGACCAAGGCCGTCATCGAGCAGACTGTCGGGCGGTCGGCGAACATCCTTGGGCTAACCGAGTATTTCGAACGGTTCCCGCGGCAGCTTTCAGGCGGGCAGCGGCAACGGGTCGCCATGGGCCGTGCCATCGTCCGAGACCCGCAGGTCTTCCTGTTCGATGAGCCACTTTCCAATTTGGATGCGAAGCTGCGGGTGCAGATGCGGACGGAGATCAAGGCGCTGCACCAGCGTTTGAAGACGACTTCCGTCTACGTGACCCATGACCAGGTCGAGGCGATGACGATGGCCGACCGGATTGTGGTGATGAACGAGGGCAGGGTGGCGCAAATCGGCGCGCCGCTGGAGCTGTATGATCGGCCGCAGAACACCTTCGTGGCCGGCTTCATCGGCTCGCCTTCCATCAACTTCTTTGAAGGCACGACGCGTCGGTCCAACGGCCACGCGAGTGTCGAACTGGAAGATGGAACCCGGCTGCCGCTGCCGCGGGAGACGCCACTTCATGAAGGACACCGGGTGGTCTACGGCATCCGTCCGGAACATCTGGAACTGGGAACCGAGGCGGATGTGGGTGCGGAGGTCACTGTCGTTGAACCGACCGGACCGGAAGTGCTGGTCTTCTCCAAGATCGGTGGGGTGCCGGCGTGCGCCGAGTTCAAGGAACGTCACCAGTTTGCGCCGGGACAAGAAATCAGGTTGGCGCCGCGCCTTGAGAACGTGCACGTCTTCGACGCGGCATCGGGCGATCGGGTCTAGTATCAGAACCTTCCCGTCAGCCTGACGGTAGCGGTATTGTTGGTGAAGGAGCTGCCGTCTTCCGAGGAATCCCGAGTGCTGAATTCGTAGCGCGCGCCGGCGAACAGCCTACGGGTGAGTTCGAACTCGGCCGCGATCCCGGCGCGGAAGTCGTTGTCCTCCCGCGAGATGCCCTCAAAGGACTCGTTTCGGTACTCGGCGTCGAACGCCGCTGTTAGTTCTTCCGTGACTTCATGTGTAGCGCGGAGCCCGACACTTGTGGCGACCTTGCTGGCGGCGCCGTCGACAGTCGTGGCAACGTCCTGGCGCGTGGCCTGTCCGCGCAGGCGGGTGCGGCGCGATACCTCCCAATCCACGGCCCCGTCCAGACCCAGGCTCGTGCGATCGTCGAATTGATCGTCCTCAAAGCTCTCTCGAAACAGCCCGACCCCGGCTTCCGCAGCCAGAGCGCCGGTCAGGTCGATACGACTGCCAACAAGGGCGCCATAGGTCTGCCGGTCCCGGTCAACGCCGTTCTGCAATTCATCGAAGTCTTCGAAGCGGGCGAAGGGTTCGACGAATAGGTCGAAGCCCGGCGCGGTCTCATAGCTAAGGCGCGTGCGAATGCCGATCTGCTCCCGATCCTGGTCATCGTCGGCGGCGTCGACGAAATCGCGACGGTCGAGTGTTAGGTCGATTTCCACGCCGATCCGGTTCGGCCGATAGCGGAAGCCGACCTCGCCACTGTAACGGTTGAACTCCCTAGGTTCGAGTTGCCCCTCATTGTCGCTATCACGCCGCGCGAGGGCATCACGCTCGACGGTGGCGGCCCCGTCCACGGTCATGGCGCGGGATACGTCGAGCCGCCCGCTGACCCTGCCGCCAAAGCGTTCGGCGTCGGCATCGTCGTTGTCTGCGAAGCGCTCGACCTCGCCAAAGATGTCGGTCTGAAAGGCGTGGCGAGACCACTGGGTCTGTGCGGTGACCGATCCGGCAACGCGGGCGACTACATCGCTGCGCTTATCATCCTCGGCGAAAGTGATGTTGTCGTCGTACTCGGTTTCGGCGGAGATTTCAGGGAATAGCAGCAGCGCGCCCGCCGAGATGCCTGTATCCGGCAGGGTTTGGCCGCGGGTCACTTCCTGCGCCAGGCCAGTTCCGATCAATATCAGTGCGGTGAAACCGCCAATTGCGAGGGCGGGCAAACCTACCTGGTCGCCAACTATTCTCATGGTGCCAATAGCTTGCTGTTATCGTTGAATTCGACACTTGGGATTGCCAGGCCGCAACGTCTCTTCGGCGATTTATGCGGATCATTTGGCGAATCTTAGCCCGTAAGACGGGTGCTAAAACAAACGTTCGTGGACGTAGATGACGTCTCCGGGGAGCACGACTGCGTTGCGCGCGGCACGTCCCTCAATCGGGGTTCCGGCGACGGTTCGGGTGAGCGACACCTCGTCAGTCTTGGCCCGGTAGGTGAAGCCGCCACCGATCGCCGCGGCCGTCAGGACAGTCATGTCCGCGACGTAGGGATACTGGCCCGGTGCTTCGACTTCACCCAGGATGTAGAACGGCCGGTAGTCTTGAACCTCGACACTGACGCTGGGCTCTTTGACGATCCGCTTGCCCACGAGGTTCGAGAAGATCTGACTCTCAAGTTCGGTTGTGCTGAGTCCTGATGCCGGGACCGCGCCAATCAGCGGGAAGGAGATCGCGCCCACCTCGCTGACGCTGTACTCGCCCGTTAGTTCTTCTTCGCCAAATATGATGACGCGGACCCGATCACCGGCGCCAAGTTGATACCCGGCTAGGTCTGACGCCGGAACCTCAGGCAGATCGCGGAGTGGGCTGCAGGCGGCGGTAAGGGCCAACGCGCCCAGAAGACAATAGCGTCCAGACAGCATGTTCACCTCGGCAAGTAGAGCTGCTGCAGGAAGGTTGGCGTGGACACTACCGCGTTTGGACGACGGTCGTACCAGGGGCACCCGCATGACTCGGCTATGACTCACACCGATTGACGCCACTCAGAAGTCACAGGCGGCGCACGGGCCCGGTCGGCTAAGACGGGCCGGAACATACGGGGGACAACCATGTTGCTGGCGTTGGGTTTCGGCGGTCTTTGTATCGCGCTGACTTCAATGACGATTCTGGTCAGCGCGCAATGCATGGCATGGTGGATAGGACGGTCGGTTTTCGAGACACATCGGGGTCTCGCCATTCCCGCAAAGACCTGCAGCTGGCTTGTCCCGCCGATAACGGTTGCGGCTTTGTTGTGTCTCGTTGTCATCCGCGATGTGAGCGCCTTCGAGACAAGCGTTCTGGCTGTCGTTGGCGCGATATGGATCGGGCTCATGCGGTCACGCGCCGGCTTTGTGTTCGTTCTTCTCCACGTCTGCCTGGCGGGGCGCTTCAATCGTGCAGCGGTTCCGGTTGCACCGCTCGATGATGTTCGGCGATCTGCGAATCTGAGCAGCTAGCCCAAAAAAAGAAGGCCCTGAAGACAGGGCCATTCACTTCTTGTCTATTGTCGGCGCTAGGCGGCGATGTTCGTACTCGTCTCCGCTGGTGAGTCCGTCGTCCGCCAGAGGTAGCCGAAACCCGGACGGGTTTCGATCTGGTCGAATGTTGGGTCGAGCCCGCGGAGTTTTGCGCGAATCCGCTTGATGTGCGTTCTTGACGCGTTGCGGTGGCCGTTGGGGCCTTCGCCGACGTGGAAGCCTGGGCCGCGTACCGCGTCGTAGACTTCGCGATACGTTAGGCATACACCCGGACGCTCAGCTAACGCAAGGATGATTTTGACTTCGGAAACGGAGAAGTCGATCTGCTGGCCGCGCCAGGTGATGGTCCAGTCAGCCAGGTTTATTGCCAGATTTCCGATCTCACAGAAGTCGTCAAGAAACTCGCAACTGTGAAGGTTTAGCGGCCGGCGTGGTTTTGGATTGCGCGGCCCTGTTTCTCGAATGCGGTGTACAAAACTGACCACGGCGTCTTCGTCACTTGCCGCGGCGCCGGTGTCTGGATTTAGGAGTGTCGGATAGGTGTCCATTGCTTTCCCCCTCCTGGAGTACTGCGGTGTCGAGCCTTTCCTTGGATCGTCGGACTGATCGAGAGTCTAAGGAAACCGATTCCGGGGGGGAAGATTGGGGTCGCGCAGTTGTGTCGCTTGCCTCTTTTTTTGACTCACATAGTGCCCTTGACTTTCGGCGGCGTGGCGGTTGGTGCCGCGTCGCATACGTGTCTGTCCAAACTTTGACTCAGGCTGTGTCGGAATATCGTGCCCCTGTTGACGGGGTTCGAATCCGGCGAGCGGCACAACGCTCCGATGAACAAGCGTCTTGGTCCAGTGTCGTTTCGCGATCAGCGGGCAACCTATCCGAAAGTGGTAGAGTGATCCGCAACTGCGGCTGAGCCGTAAGTATAGTGGTGAATTGGGTCGATGCGGGGAGTGCTTTGAGGATCGCTGTGATTGGAACCGGGATTGCCGGTCTTGGTGCTGCCTGGCTGTTGAACCGGCGCCACCAGATCACGGTTTTCGAGGCTGACGAACGGGTGGGCGGCCATGCAAATACCGTGTCGGTGGACGTCGACGGGCGTCCGACCCAGGTCGATACGGGCTTCATAGTCTATAACGACGTCAATTACCCCAACCTGATCCGGCTGTTCGAAGCGCTCGATGTGCCAACCGAGCCGAGCAACATGTCGTTCTCGGTTTCAGTCGGCGGACAGTTCGAGTATGCGGGCAGTCTTGGCGGTCTTGTTGCGGACCCGGTCAACGTCGTTCGCCCGCGTATGTGGCGGATGTTGCGCGATGTCATGCGGTTCTACAAAGAAGCGCCACGCTTGCTGGATGATCAGGACAGCTCATCGATCTCCCTAGGTAGATATCTGCTGCGCGAGGGGTATTCGGAGACCTTTGCCCGTGACCACCTGTTGCCGATGGGGGCGGCGATCTGGTCGTGTTCGCCCGACGACATGTTGGGATTCCCGGCGGTGTCGTTCGTCCGGTTCTTTGTGAACCACGGGCTGCTGAAGCTGAAGGATCGGCCGCAGTGGCGGACGGTTTCGGGTGGCAGCCGGAACTATGTGAATCGACTGATCGCGCCGTTTGTTGAGTGTTTCCGGACGAACTGTCCCGTTCACGCCGTGGAGCGGCGGGCCGACCGCGTCACCGTACGCTTCTCGGGTGGGGCAGAGGACTTTGATCAGGTGGTGATCGCCACGCACGGGGATCAGGCGCTGAGACTGTTGGGTGGCGAAGCGACTACCGAAGAGCGGTCGACGCTGGGCTGTTTTGGGTATCAAAGCAACAATGCCGTGCTGCACAGTGACCCCGCGCTGATGCCGCGGCGGCGCGGCGCCTGGTCGAGCTGGAACTATCTTGTTGGGGAAGATGATGCGGCGCCGCCGGCGGTGACGTATTGGATGAACCGACTGCAGAATATCCAGTCCGCGAAACCGCTGTTCGTGTCGCTCAATCCAGCCGAGATGCCGTCCGCCGACTTGACTTACCGCATGTTCGTGTATGACCACCCGGTGTTCTCCGCCGACGCGATAAGTGCGCAAGCCAGACTCGATGGATTACAGGGCAAGCACCGGACCTGGTTCTGCGGCAGCTATCATGGCTACGGGTTCCATGAGGACGCGTTCGCGTCCGGATGCCGCGTGGCGGCGGGACTCGACGCCGCGCCCGATTGGTGGGCTGCGACGTCGTCCGGAGAGACGGGCACTATGTTAGCCGCCTAGGTATGTCCGCTGCGTTCTCTAGTGCGCTCTATTTCGGGCGTGTGATTCACAAACGCCTTCGGCCGTTCCGGCATCGGCTGGACTACAGGGTGTTCTCGGTGTTCTTGGATTTGGACGAGGTACCGGCCCTGGCGTCGAAGACTCGGCTGTTTTCACACAACCGCTGGAACGTGTTTTCGTTCTACGACCGTGATCATGGCCCGCGCGACGGGTCCTCGCTGCGCCGTTGGCTCGCGCCGAAGCTGCGTGAAGCAGGGATCGATCTTGAGGGTGGCCGTGTCCGGATGCTGTGCTTTCCCCGCGTGCTTGGCTACGTCTTCAATCCCTTGAGTGTTTGGTACTGCTACGATCGGAACGATCGGCTCGTGGCTTTGCTGCACGAGGTACGCAATACGTTCGGTGAATCCCACAGCTATCTGCTGCCGGTGGATGGCGGTTCTGGGGACGAAGTCATCCAGCAAAGCTGTGCGAAACGGTTCTATGTCTCGCCCTTCATTGAAATGGGCGCGACATACGGATTCACACTGCGGCCGCCCGACGAGCGGCTGAGTTTTGCCATCAAAGAGGATGTGGCGAGTGGCCCGCTGTTGATTGCCACTCATACCGGAGAGCGGCGGTCTTTCGATGACCGGACGCTACTGCGGGCGGCCGTCTCCTATCCGCTGATGACCCTGAAGGTCATGGCGGCTATCCACTGGGAAGCCTTGAAGATCGTTCGCAAGGGCGGAACCTTCTTCCGGCGGCCCGCACCCCCGCCTCAGCCCGTCACTATTCCCGCTGCCGACAATGATCCGCTGCGGTTGGCTGCCGAATAACTATCAGAAACGATGAGAATTATATGACAATCACGATCGATGGTCTCGACCGCCTGCGCGCTGCCGGAGAGACAAAGCTGCTCGTCGCGGCGGCGAGCAAGATCCAAAAGGGGCGGTTGGAGATCGCGTTTCCGGGCGGCGAGCGGCGGGTGTTCGGCGGTCTTGCCGTAGGACGGTCGGCGTCAGTGGATATGCACGATGACGCCGCGGTGCGCCGCATACTTTCGGGCGGTGCGACCGGCTTTGGCGAGGCCTATGTCGAGGGGCTGGTCGACACTCCGGATCTAAAGACGCTGTTGCGGTGGACCATCGACAACTACGCGGCGATCGGCGAGGAGATGCGTGGCCGCGTCTGGTACCGGCTCCTCCTGCGGTTGCATCACTTGGCGCGGCCGAACTCGCGCGCTGGCTCCCGCCGGAATATCGCCAGCCACTATGATCTTGGCAACGACTTCTATGCCGCCTGGCTGGACCCGGGGATGAACTACTCCGCTGGTGTCTATCAGGGTGCCGACGACGATCTGGCGGCGGCGCAAGCGAACAAGTACCGGCAGATCGCCGATCTGTTGGATGTGCAGCCGGGTCAACATTTGCTTGAGATCGGTTGCGGCTGGGGCGGCTTGGCGGAGTGGTTGGCAGGTGAGCATGGTTGCCGGGTTACGGCGATTACAATCTCTGCCGCGCAACACGCCTATGCTACGCAGCGGATCGCCGCCGCCGGGCTGGGCGACCGCGTCGAGGTGGTCTTGCGCGATTACCGCGATGTTGAAGGGACCTTTGATCGGATCGTCTCGGTCGAGATGATTGAGGCGGTCGGCGAACGGTACTGGCCGACATACTTCTCCGTGTTGCGGGACCGGTTGCGGTCCGGCGGGCGGGCTGTGCTGCAGGCCATTACTATCGCCGACGATCACTTCGATGCCTATCGGCGCAGCGCGGACTTCATTCGCCGTTATATCTTCCCGGGCGGCATGCTCCTGAGCCTGCCCGTGATCGATGCGCAGGCGCGCGCTGTCGGACTGCGGGGCGCTGGCACCAAATCGTTCGGCAAGGACTATGCCCGGACCCTCGACGATTGGTCAGCGCGGTTCGGTAGTGCGTGGCCGCGGATCGCAGAAATGGGGTTTGACCAGCGCTTCCGGCGCATGTGGCATTATTATCTCACCTACTGCGCTGTCGGCTTCGAGACCGGCCGCACCGACGTTCACCACATCGCCTTGGCCAAGGACTGAACGGTTGGCCACGGCCGGAGCCCGCATATCGCTGAGCGCACTGACCGCCTACGGCGCACCCGGCTTGCCGTTGGCCGTCGTACTATTGCCGTTTTACATCTACATCCCGGTGCACTACGCCGTCGATTTGGGCCTCGGGTTTGCCGTCGTGGGTCTGGTGCTG